>JAYWHQ010000282.1:0-11989 GCA_043777655.1 Allobosea sp.
CATGGCTGGCCGGTCAGTCGACAATCAGCTTTTCCCAGAACGGGACGATGCGCGTCATCCATGATGCATGCGGTTCTGGCAGTGACTTGCCCAGATCACTGTTCGTGGGCAGCGCAGCATTGGAAGACAACGCGCGAAAGCGCTGCGCATCGGTCTCAGGCAGTTTCCCGATGTCGAGCACAGAAAATGCGCCGATCTGGCCGGGGTCTTGAGCGCGGGCCTGCGTCGCGGGGGCCAGCAGAAAATCGGCGACCACCATCGCGCCTTCCTTGTTGGCGGCGTTGAAGGGAATTGCCACGAAACTGGTGTTGCCGATGGTCCCGCCGTCCATGACGTAGACGCGTGCGCTCGCTGGAAGGCGACGGGCGGCGGCAGAAACCGCAGCCTCTGCCGGGTTGAACGACAGCGTCAGATCAATCTCGCCGTCGTTCAGCAATTGCAGTGCTGCAGGACCTGTCTCCGGAAAATCGCGCCCATTCCGCCACAGATGCGGGCGCAAAGCCTTGTACCATTCCCAGAGAGTGGCAGTGGTTGCCGCGAAACTGGCGTCGGTCGCGGGCTCGGCCAGCATGGCACTGTCGGACGCCAGCTCGACGAGCGCCTGCTTGAGAAAGGTGGCGCCAAGGAAATCGCGGGCGTTGGGATGCGCAAGGCGGCCGGGATTCGCAGCCGCCCAATCGAGCAAGGCTGGTGCAGACTTCGGAAGTGTGGCGAGCGTCTTGCGCGCAGAATCATAAACGAAAACAACCTGCGCCAGGCGCCAGGGGACTGCGAGCCCTTCAACCGGCACCGTGAAATCGATGACATTGGACGGCTTGCCGATGACATCGACGAAACGCCAGTTGGGCAGCGCCTCGTCCATTGGCCCATGAAGGAGCTTCTGGCTTTTCATTGCCAGCAGATTGGGGCCGTTGATCCAGATCAGATCGACCGAGCCGCCAGAGACACGCCCAGCCTGTTTCTCCGCGACGACGCGGGTCACGGCTTCAGCGGTGTCGCGCAGCCGCACATGCACGATGGTGACGCCGTAAAGCCGTCTGACCTCCTCGCCCACCCAGGCGATGAACGTGTTCGTGCGCTCGTCGCCGCCCCAGGCGTTCCAAAGCACGGTCTGTCCACGTGCCGCGGCAAGGATGGCATCAAAGCGCCTTGTTTCAAGAGTGCTGGCGCGCCCTCCTGCAAACGGTAGTGCCATTGTCCCGGCAAGGACACTGCGACGATCAATCATTGAAAAGTCCTTCTGCTCTGCCGACCTCAACCAAGATGGCCCGGCCCGAACCGCATCGACGCCGGCTTCGAAAGGTTGCAGGCCCCGAAAAGTTGCAACTCCTGGCCCGGTGTTGATCAGCGTTCGGATAAAGCATGCCAATCGCTTCTGTGAAATAGCCGCCCGCCTCAATGTCCCGGTGTCCGGTTCAGGCTCACGCTTTGTTGAAGATCGACGCGCGCAGTTTCGTTGCTTGAGGGCAGTGATGAAACCGAGCCGGTGTCCACAGGCCCGGAAGGCGTCCTTTCCGAGTGCGAGCACAGCTGCAGTCCCGATGCGGCGAAATGCAGCGACGGGCATGGGTATGGCCGGCGTGGGCACGCCCCTCATGAACCTGAGGCGATGCGTTGCATGAAGACCGCGACCATGCTGCTTCGCGGAACTGCGTGACCGTCTGTCAAGGAGCTTGCCTCATTGAGTCAATCAGACGACTGCCCGCGCTGAAGCCAGACAGTCATTCCCGCTTCGATGTTCTCACTTGTGCCCACAGGGTCGAGGCGAAGCCGGAAGCTGCTGAGATCGTGGTCGCCAACGGCGCGGGCAGCGCGCCACGTTGCGAACTCGCCCAGAGGCCGAAGTTCAGTCACTCGGGCTTGAATGCTCTGTCCGTCTGGACGGATGACTGACACAACCTGTCCCATTGCCAGGCCTCGCAAGAGATCTTCACGAAGGGTGAAGCCAAACCAGCGTGCGTTGTCGGGAACCATCGTCAAGATCGGCTTGCCCGGTGGCAGGATTTCTCCGACTTCGGCGACGCGAATACCGATGACGCCATTTATGGGAGCGAGCAACCTCGTCTTGGCGAGCCGTGCGTCAAGGTCGGACAGGGTCGCATTGGCCAAAGTCAGCTTCGCATCGACTAGGTTGCGCTCTTCGGCGCTGGCGCCAGCTTTCGCCGCATCCAGTTGCGCAGACTTCACATCAAGATCGGCTTGGGCTTTGGCCACCGTCGCCGCGCTTTCGTCAAGACGCGCGCGCGGCGCCGCATTGCGCGCAACGAGTGCGGCTGCACGCTGGTTCATCTGTTCGGCCAGTTGGAGGTTGGCCTCCGCGTTCCGCAAGGCCTGCGCCGCGATGGCAATGTCCTCGGCGCGGATGCCGGCATAGACCCGGTCCCGTTCGGCCTGAACGCTGGCAAGGGCGGCGCGGGCCTCTTCGACGGAGGCGCTCAGTTCGGGGTTGTCGAGGATAGCAAGCACATCGCCGCGATTGACGCGTTGCCCCGGCACGACGGAAACCGAAGCCAGCCGGCCGCTGATCATGGCCGACAGGCGTATTTCAGTCTGGCGCACCATGCCGGCAATCGCGGTTTGCGCCGACACGTTCTGGACAGTGGCGGCAACGGTCAGGACGCCAAGCGCTGCCGCCACCATCGCAGGGCGCAGCAACCAAGTTCTCAGCTCAGGCATCGGTCGATCTCCCTGTTCTAAAAAACCGCGCTGCAAGCATGGCCAGCGCTGCATAGGTGGCGGCCTGAATCCAAAGCATCGTCCAGCTGCCTGCAACATCCTGCAAGGATGCGCCCATCTGATTGATGCGCACCAGCCCATCGATTCCGACGGTGCTCGGAAAGACGAAGCTCGCCTTGCGCAGCAGGTCCGGGATTGCTTCTGGCGGCCAGGCCACGCCGACCAGAAAGAAAAGCGGCAAGCTCACCGAAATCAGCAGCAGCACCGCAGTCTCGCGGCGCCGGAACAGCGCACCAACAAACTGGCCCAGAAAGCTGACGGCCAGAATGAAGGGCAGTGCAAAGGCCAGCATGTCGAGGAGCTTGTTGCTGAAAGAAAAGCCGTAGAACCGTGGCAGCACGATCAGGTAGAGCGCAAAACCCGGCAGCACGAGCAGGACATGGGCAAATGTCTGGCCGAGGATGACGGCAGGAGCGCCGCGTGCGCTGCGGGCAGCCCGGCCGCCACGCTGGAACGCCACCCCGCCAAGGGTGGCAGCGCCCAAAAGCAGTGTCTGCTGCAAGATCAGGATGAAAGCCGCCGGAACAGCATAGCTGCCATAGCCACCGGTGGGGTTGAACAGCGGCTGATTGAGGATTTCGACTGGCGAGCCCTTGACCAGCGCCGCACGGTAGAGGCTGCCAGTATCGCGCGAGCCGCGTGTGGCAAGGCCGGCGGACACGGTGCCGATGGATTCAAGAATGGATTGCGTCACACGGCTGTAGATCATCAGATAGGCGGAATCGACATATGTTGGCACACTTGCGCGGTTTCCCCGCAGAATGTCGCGATGTGTGCCGCTGGGGATGTGAATGATGCCGAAGACGGCGCCGCGTGCCAGCAGATCTTCCGCCTCCGCCAGCGTTGCCGTACGCTGCGTTATGCGAATTCCCTCATGCGCATCAAGCGCCTGAACGACATTGCGACCAATTTCGGAATTGTCCTGATCGACAACCGCGACCGGAACGTCGCGAATCAGTTGGTTCACATAAGGCTGGGGATAGAGAAAGCCGTAGATGATCGGTCCCAGCACGATCAGGCCGAAGACGCCGCGATCGCGCATGATGCGGGACAGTTCATTGGTGAAGCCAAGGACCAGTCCGATCCTGCCTGGCTGGAGGGCCAATGGCGGCTCTGCTGGTTCCCGAACCGGGTGACGCGCAACGAAAATCAGCCGCAGCCAGGCAAGAGCAAAAAATGCGAATGCCAGACCCGACAGCCAGAGGAAGGGCACGATCGAATCGACAGCAGGAACACCACGCGCCGCCTGATCGAACAGGATCTGGATGTACCAGCGCAACGGCAGGAGGGAGCCCCAGAACTCGGCAAAGCTGTTCATCGCCAGCAGCGGGAAGCCGACCCCGGCAAAACCAAAGGCGGGAGAACAGACGATGCCCGTCAGTACCAGTCCAAAAGGCAGGCTTTTCACCAGGAGTTGGAAAAACGCGCCCAATGACAGATAGGCGACAATCAGCAGACAGGCGGAGGCCGCCACCAGCACCGCGTCCCCCTGAAAGGGAATTCGAAACAACCCGTGAATGATGCCGAGACCCACCATCATCATGAGCAGAAAGATGCACAGATAGGGCAGCAGCTTGCCGGTGATCGCTGTCAGAGAACTGCCGCCAGCCGTTTGCATCCAGACGCGCATGTCACGTTGGCCAAACTCGGAGCCGACGGCGTATCCGGCACCGCATGCCATCAGCACATGCAGGATCGTCGGCAAGACGGCGCGTAGCAGGAACTGGGCGTAGTTGAGCGCCGGGTTGGTCAACACATATTGCTCAACCACGAGCGCTCCCGGCGCATCACTGGCTGTTCGGGCCGAGTTCTTTGGCAAGCTGGCAACTGCGCTGGTCAGCGCGGCCTGAAGCGCGTTTGATGCGACGTTTCCGGGCGTGAGATACTGTTTGTTGTAGAGGATCACCACCTGCGGCCGTTTGTCAGCGAGAATGCCGCGCTCCATCTCTGAAGGCAGATAGACGGCAGCAATCACCTCTCCGGACCGGATGGCCTTCATGGCGCTGGACATATCGCTGGATCGCAACGCGATTTCCACACCGGGTGATGCGTTGATCGCCTGCACAAAGGCGCTCGATGTCACGGACCTGTCCAGGTCCACCACGTCGATCTTCAGGTCGCGAATGACAGCCGTGCTGAACGTCGTCGCAAGCACGAAAAACGAGATCAGCGGGATGGCAAGAACGAGGATGAGCGCGACCCTGTCGTGCCAGATCCAGCGCAGTTCGCGTGCAGCGACCGCCAGAAGCCCTGTGCTTGCGGCGGGTTGCATCAACGCGCTCCGGCCCGGTCAAAATAGACGCTCATGCCGGGTCTCAAACCCGGCAGAGGCTCGACCGGGTAAGCCCTGACCTCGAAGGTGCGCAAATCGAAATCGCCAGTCGCACGGGTTGCGCGCCAACCGGCATATTCTCCGCGAGTCGCAATCGAGCGAACAGCGACCGCTATCGTGCCGGGACCCAGCGCCGGAATGATGACGCTCAATCGATCACCCACCTTCATGCCCTTGATAAGGTCTTCGCGCAGATTGAATTTCAGCCAGACGTCGCCAAGGTTGACGAGTGTCAGCAACGGCACCCCGGGCGAGACGAACTCTCCCGGTTCCGTGCCGATCTGGTAAATCTGGGCGGCTGATGGGGCCTTGACCTCCAACTCATCCACCTGAGCCTTCAAAGTGGCGATGGCGGCATCGGCCCTGGCGACGCTGGATCTGGCAACCGCCAGTTCCTCTGCGGTCGCCCCTGTGACAGCAGCTTGGTAGGACAATCTGGCCTGTTCGGCATTGGTAACAGCGACATCAATAGAAGCGGTTGCCTCGTCCAGTCGCTGGTTGGACGCGAAATCCCGATCGGCCAGTTGTTTCACGCGGTCATAGGTCTGCTGCGCGAGTTTGACGCTCGCTTCGCCCGCAGTGACCGCTGCCTTGCGTGAGGCGATTGTCTCGGCACGCGTGCCGGTCTGTATCCGCACCAGATCGGCAAGCGAGACAGCCCTTGCGGCTTCGGCCTCCTGCAGCTTGGTGAGAAGCTGGGGGTTCTCGATTGTCAGCAGTGTCTGTCCAACAGCGACATCGTCTCCGCGAGACACCGGCCGTTGCGCAATGCGCCCATCGACGCGGGCGGCGATGTCGATCCTGGTTGCATCAGCCTCGCCTTGAACCAGCAAGGGCTGGGGCCGTGTCACATACCAGGCGGACAGCCCGACCATCGCTGCCATGAACAGGGCCACGAAGATGGCGGCGGCTTTCGAGGCAGCCGTTGCCGTCTGTGGCGGGGTGCCGGCCTCCGGAATCCTGGCAAGTGCGTCGCCCGCAGTGGCTTTGGATGCTGTGTCCATGTGATCTGCTTTGGTGATATCGTGAACTGCGCTTTCGTCTCGCATTGTCGTTATGACACCAGTTTCCAACGAGAGAAGCGTTTCATTCTGCACTGACAGTGAATATCGTCCAGAAAAGCCGAAAACGCGCGGCACGACGAACCGATAGCCGGTTTTGTGCCATTTTGTCGCAGCAGGCTTTTCATTGTTTGTGAAAACTATTTTTTTTGGTGTCCCCGGTTGAATGGGCATGAACGTAAATATACCAAATACAGATCGCTTTTTTTGTAAATAATTCCAAGGATTTATATTCGAATATCATCAAGTATGGATGTAAATGTTATAGGTTTTATTTGATTTACACCCGGCGTTGGATGTGATTTTTGATAGGCGGCGGCCTGCTTTAGCCGCTGATTGCAGGGGAGTCCAAAATGGCGAAGAAAATCACCCATAGCAGTGGGAGCGCGCGCGCCGACCACCTGTTTTCCGCCCCGTCAGCACGGGCGGATCGCTGGCGTCATATCACCGCCGGCGCTGATGCCTGGCAGGCTGGCCATTCCACACAAGCCGATGTTGCACAGGCGCTCGAAGATGCTTCTGCCATTGAGGAATTCTTCGCTTATCCCGGCACGCGGCTCATGGCGACGTTGAAGGACCGAGTCGTCGCCGGTGATGCAGTGGGAACTGCGGCGCTGGCCCGGCGGATCAGCGGACAATTGCTCGACAAGTCCTATCGGGCAGGCTCCGATGCGGAGCAAGCTGAAGACAATGGAACAGGGACGGATCTGACATTTGCGCCACACCACGCGAATGGGCGACCTTATTTCGAGGTTCTTTTCGTCTCGGCTGCACCGCAGGCCAAATGGGCCGCATTGGCCGCTGAAATCCGCCGCCTGCGTCGCCCTGAGGACAGCTTTGTCTATGAGCCGGTTTTTGTCGGTTCGTTCGAGGATGCAGTCTGCGCGGCAGCGCTCAACCCGTCGATCCTGTCAGTTGTAGCCTACCAGGGCTTCAGCCTGCAGTCGCGGCACAATATGCCCGTGCTGCGCTCCATCATCGATCCGGCGCTGGCGGAAGCTGGCGCCGACCGAACGGCGCTTGGCCTTTGCCGCATGCTGAAGAAGCTGCGGCCCGAACTCGATCTTTATCTGCTGAGCGATCAGGATGTGGAAAAGCTCGCGGGCGATCCAGGAGCCGATGCTGTCCGGCGGATGTTTTATGCCGTCGAGGAGCCGCTTGAACTGCATCTCTCGATTCTGGAAGGCATTCAGGACCGGTTCCAGTCGCCCTTCTTCGACAATCTCAAGAGCTACGCCAAGCGCCCCATCGGCACATTCCACGCGCTGCCGATCGCGCGCGGCAAGTCGATCTTCAAGTCCGACTGGATTCGCGACATGGGCGAATTCTACGGCATCAACCTGTTCCTGGCGGAATCATCGGCCACCACCGGCGGGCTGGATTCGCTGCTGGAGCCCACGGGCACCATCAAGAAGGCCCAGTCTCTGGCGGCGCGGGCCTTTGGCGGCGACCATGCGTTCTTCGTGACGAACGGCACCAGCACCTCGAACAAGATGGTGCATCAGGCGCTTTGCGCACCGGGCGACATCGTCATCCTCGATCGCAATTGCCACAAGTCGCATCATTATGGCTGCGTGCTGGCAGGAGCCCAGCCGCTCTATGTCGAAGCGTTTCCGCTCACCGAATTCTCGATGTATGGCGCCGTGCCGCTGGCCACAATCAAGACCGCCATGCTGGCCCTGAAGGCAGAAGGCCGTCTCGACCGGCTGAAGATGGTCGACCTGACCAACTGCACCTTCGATGGTCACATGTACAACACGCGGCGCATTATGGAGGAGTGTCTGGCGATCAAGCCCGACGTCGTCTTCCTCTGGGATGAGGCTTGGTCGGCTTTTGCCCGCTGGTCACCCTACCTGCGCCCGCGCACCGCCATGGGTGCGGCCGCCGAGGTCGAGGCCTATCTCGCCTCACCCGAGGCGCTGGCGGCTTATGAGGCGCAGCAGGCCAAGCTGGGCAAGAACCCGTCCAATGACGTGCTGATGAGCACACATCTGCTGCCGGATCCGCGCGCCGTGCGCCTGCGGGTCTACCAGACCAGCTCGATCCACAAGAGCATGTCGGCCATCCGGCAGGGCTCGATGGTCATCGTCAAGGATGTGGATTTCGGCACCATCGAAGCGCAGTTCCACGAAGCGATCTTCACCCATGCCTCCACCAGCCCCAACCAGCAGCTGATTGCTTCGCTCGACGTGGCGCGCCGGCAGATGGAGCTCGAGGGCTATGGTCTGGTGATGAACGCCATCGAGATTGCGTTGGCGATCCGTCGCACCATTGCCGAGCATCCGCTGATCTCGAAGTATTTCTCGGTGGCTGGCGCCGACCAGATGATCCCCGAGAAGTTCCGGCAATCCGGCTTCAAGGATTTCCTGACGCCGGGCATCACATGGGGCGATGCGCTCAAGGCCGTGCGGGAGGACGAGTTCATCCTCGATCCCACCCGCATGACCATGATCTGTGGTGCCGCCGGTTTTGACGGCACGCAGTTCAAGGGCATCCTGGCCGAGCGCTTCAACATTCAGGTCAACAAGACCTCGCGCAACTCCGTGCTGCTGCAATCCAACATCAACAACACCCGCAGCGATGTGGCCCACCTCATCCGCGTGCTGGTCGAGATCTGCAACGGCATCGAGAAAAACCTGGCTCAGGGAGGCGAGGCGGGGCGCAAGACCTTCGCCAAGCGCGTCACCTCGCTCATGACTGACGTGCCGGATCTGCCGAACTTCTCGGCGTTCCACCCGGCCTTCCGCAAGGATGCGGGCAAGCACACGGTCGAGGGGGACATGCGCAGCGCCTTCTATTGCGCCTACAAGGCAGACGAGTGCGAGTATGTGCCGATCTTCGGCAAGGAATGTGATGACCGGTTGAAGAACGGACCGCCGATGGTGTCATCCAACTTCGTCATTCCCTATCCGCCGGGCTTTCCCATTCTTGTGCCCGGTCAGGTGGTGACCGAGCACACGATCGAGTTCATGCGGAAGCTCGATGTGAAAGAAATCCACGGCTATGAACGCGAGAAGGGGCTGAAACTGATTACGACAGCCGCTCTCGCCAAGCGCATGGGGAAGTGAGCCATGTCAGCGTTCTTCTCCTTTATGGCGACAAGCCCCTATATCCTTCTGTTCTTCACTGTCGGTCTTGCTGTCTGGATCGGCCGACAGACCATTGCGGGCTATGGCCTCGGCATGGTGGCCTCGGCCATCATCGTGGGCTGCGGCCTCTCGGTCTGGGCCTCGGTCTATGGCCACAAGCTCGAACTGGATAATTTCACCCGTCTGCTCTTCTATTATCTCTTCATGTATGGCGTCGGGCTTCGCGTGGGGCCGTCCTTCGTCAACAGCTTGGGTGGCGATGGCCTGAAATTCACGCTGCTCGCCATCGTGAGCTGCGTGGTCGGACTTGGCATCACGGTTCTGGGCGCCAAGTTCCTGGCGTTGCCGCCGGGCGCTGCAGGCGGCATCCTTGCCGGGTCGCAGACCATGTCTGCCGCCATCGGCTCAGCGGAGCAGGCCGCGCTTTCCGGTGTGCTGACGCTGCCGCCCGGCACAACCACCAATGATGTCAGCGCCATGATCGCGCTGTCCTATGGCATCACCTATATCTGGGGCACAGTCGGCATCATTCTCATCACCAAGTATCTGCCGCGTTGGTGGGGCATCGATGCCTCTGCCTCTGCCAGAGAATATGAGAAGGCCAACGGCGTTGCCAGCGGCGACGGTCCAGCCGTGACCGGCTGGCGCTCCTCGGGCGCGCGTGCGTATCGCCTGGAAAATGCCAAGTGGGATGGCCGCACGATCGGTCAATTCCTGCAAGAGCATCCAGAATATCGCATCGGCAACGTCCTGCGCGAAAACCAGCCCGTCGGCGTTGGCGCAGACGTTGTGCTGAAAATGGGCGATGTGATCGCTCTGGGAGGCAAGGCCGAGTCGCTCACCTCCAATATGGGTTTGATTGGGCCCGAGGTGGCAGACCAGGCCGCGCTCGACATCCAGCTTGATCGTGCTGAAGTTCTGGTGACCAACAAGGCGATGCTGGCCAAGACACCGGCCGAGATGCGCGCGCTTCCGGGCGTCGATCAGCTCCAGGTGGTGGCCATTGAGCGCAGCGGTGTGCCGATCCCGATCGGAACGAACACGACACTGCAGCGGATGGACATCGTGACAGTCGTTGGCCTGAAAAGCGCCATCAGCAGCGTTGGCGCCATGTTCGGCCGGATCGTCCGACCAAGCGTCGCGACCGATCTGCTGACTTTGTCCATAGGCATGATCCTCGGCTTCCTGATCGGGGCGATCCAGTTCCCAGCATTCGGGGCCTCGATTGGTCTGGGCAATGCTGGCGGCCTTCTGGTCTCTGGCATTCTGGTGTCGTCGCTCTCGTCGCGCCTGCGCTTCTTCGGCAATACGCCGACCGCCGCGCGCAACGTGCTTGAGGATCTGGGCCTGATCGTCTTTGTGGCGATTGTCGGCATCAATGCCGGCAACTCGCTGCTGGCGCAGCTCACCGGAGTGCTTGCGATCAAGATCTTCGCGGTCGGGTTCCTTGCTTGTTCGATCCCGCCTGTCCTTGTCTGGGCCATCGGTCTGCATGTCATGAAGCTCAATCCCGCCGTGCTGATGGGAGGCGTCGCTGGTGCACGCAGCCATTCAGGGCCTTGCCGGGAAGCCACAGTGGAGATCAACTCCAATGTGCCGTGGATCGGGTTCCCGGTCGCCTATGCGGTGTCGGGCGTGCTGCTGACGGTATTTGGTTATTTCGCCATGGTGCTGGCAAATTAAGCCCATGCCGCGCCAAATCTGAAATGAAAATAGAATCCGCGCTGCAGCCGAGTTGCTTCAGCGCGGATTTTGTCGGCCAGGCTACCCGGTTTTCCAACACGGCTTTACGAGCAACCGGTCGCTTGAACGAGGCGCGGGCCATGCCCTGCAAACGCCAACGCCCATAGGGAAAAGCACGTGGTCTGGTTCGGACAGTTTCTTCAAAGCTACCCGGAACTTGCGGTGTTTCTCGCCATTGGCATCGGCTACTGGATCGGCGGTTTCCAGTTCGGCACCTTCAAGATCGGACCTGTCACCGGGTCGCTCTTTGCCGGGATCGGGATCGGACAATTTGCCGTAGTTACGGTGTCGCCTGTCGCCAAATCATTCCTGTTCCTGCTGTTTCTCTTCGGCATCGGTTATTCTGTCGGGCCGCAGTTTGTCGCCGCTCTGAAGCGCGATGGGATCAAGCCAGTCGCGCTGGCGATCGTGACATGCGTCACCGGGCTCTTGACCGCCATCATGGTCGCGAAATTTCTCGGGCTGGATGCGGGCTATGCCGCCGGCCTTGTCTCGGGCTCGTTGACCGAGTCACCCGCGATGGGCACCGCCACTGATGCCATCAACGCACTAGCCCTTTCTGCTGCCGAAAAGGCACGGCTGATCAGCCATATCGCGGTCGCCGATGCAGTTTGCTACATCTCCGGTTCGATCATCACCATCTGGTTCATCAGCAACATGGCGCCAAAACTGCTCGGCATTGATCTGGCCGCAGAAGCGCTGAAGCTGGAAAAGGAACTTGGCATCACTCGGCAATCACCCGGAGTTGTATCCGCCTGGCGGCCTTATGAACTGCGCGCTTTCCGCATCGGGCCAGCAAGTCCGCTAATTGGGCTCAGTGTCGCTGCCTGCGAGGCCCGCGCGCTCGATCAGCGCATGTTCGCGCAGCGCATCCGGCGCGAGGGCGCCATTCTGGAAGCCAGCGCCGACATGCCCATCATGGCGGGCGATATCGTTGCAGTCACCGGACGGCGCGAGGCGCTGGTCGCGCTGATCGGGCCTGACCGGGAAGAGGTCGAGGATCCGCAACTGCTCGACATGCCCGTGGC
>JAYWHQ010000283.1:0-3426 GCA_043777655.1 Allobosea sp.
GTGAAACCGCATTTGGTCAAAGCCGCCAACATGTGTGGCGGCACTTTCGCGGTCACCGTGACGGCCTCGCGCTTGGGGTAAAGCGGGATGCTGAGATGACGCGCATGGAGATGGATGGTCACGGGCCCGTCGCGCTCGCCCGTCCCGTAAACGGAGTCACCCAGGATTGGCCAGCCGGACGCCGCGCAATGCACGCGCAGCTGATGCGTGCGGCCTGTCAGCGGCTCAAGCTCGAGCCAGGTCCGGTCTGCTGTCCGCCCCAGCACGCGGAAGCGCGTCTGCGAGGGCAGGCCTTCCGGGTCAGCCTTCATCCACCAGCCACGCGTGGCATCCTTGCGGCCCAATGCCATGTCGATGAGGCCCGCTGCTTCCGTAGGGCCGCCTTCGACGACGGCCCAATAGCTCTTGCCGATGCGCCCCTGACGGAACAGGTCATTGAGCCTGGCCAGCGCCTTCGCGTGGCGGCCCAGAACGAGACAGCCGGATGTGTCCTTGTCGAGCCGGTGCACGGCCTCCGGCTTGCGCGGAAGGCCGAAGCGCAGGTCGTCGAGGTGGTCGGTCAGCGTTGGGATCACGCGTTGCTTGGCGGCAGGGCCCGGATGAACCGGCAGGCCGGCGGGCTTGTTGATGACAAGCATCATCGCGTCGCGGTAGAGCAGCACCGGAGTGGCGGGATCGGATGGCAAGTCAGCGTCGGATGGCAAGTCAGCGTTCA
Organism: Allobosea sp.; assembly: GCA_043777655.1. GTDB lineage: Bacteria > Pseudomonadota > Alphaproteobacteria > Rhizobiales > Beijerinckiaceae > Allobosea. The sequence goes on from JAYWHQ010000283.1 coordinate 716, forward strand.
TTGCTTGCGGCTAGACGCTTGTCTGGTCCATGACAAGCGCCCGGGTGCCGAAGGTCGGCAGGGCGGGCAGCGGAGAGAGACGCGGAATGGCCGAGACAGAACCAAAGAAGCGCGGCTTTTTTGCGCGGCTGTTCGGGCTTGAGCCGGAGGCACCTGTCACTCCACCAGTGCCTGAACCGGTCGTCGAGGTTGTTCCCGAGCTTTTGTCCGAGCTTCTGCCTGCGCCATTGCACGAGTCGGCCGTCGAGGGTCTGCCAGAGGTTGTTGCAGACGCACCTCCGCCAGCAGCTGAAACTCCCGCCCCTGTTGACGTCAGCCTGCCGCATGCCAAGGCGCCGATGCGCAAGGCGGCAGCTCTCGAACCCGCGCCACCAAAGGCGCCAGCTGCACCGAAATCAGTCCAGAGAGCAGTCACCGCGCCAACGCCGACGCGGTCCGAAGCGCGTCCGTTGCCGCCGCTGATCGAAGAGTCGGTTCTCGCGCCCGAGCCGCCGTCTGTGCCTGTTGCGGAGCCTGGAGTCGCTCAGGTCGCCGTTCTCGAGACCGTTCCTGAACCCATTCCCCAGGAACCCATTCCCCAGGTGGCAACCCCTGAGGCAACAGTGGCTCCGGCTCCCGTTGCTGCTGACATGCCACCGGTTACCGCGCCTGCCCCTGAGACCGGGTCAAAGAAGAGCTGGTGGCGGCGTCTTTCGGATGGTCTGTCGCGCACGTCCTCGGCGCTGACGACGGGCATTGCCGACATCTTCACCAAGCGCAAGCTCGATGCCGCCACGCTGGAAGAGCTGGAAGACATTCTGATCCAGGCCGATCTTGGCGTCGACACGGCCACGCGTGTTGCCAAGGCGGTTAGTGCCGGCCGCTACGACAAGGAAATTTCGGCGGACGAGGTCAAGTCGATCCTGGCGCGCGAGGTTGCGGCCATCCTGACACCGGTGGCGCAGCCTCTGGTAATTGATGCCGGCAAAAAGCCGTTTGTCATCTTGATGGTCGGCGTCAATGGCTCGGGAAAGACCACGACCATCGGCAAGCTTGCCGCGAAGTTCCGGGCCGAAAAGCGCACTGTGGTGATGGCTGCAGGCGATACATTCCGGGCCGCCGCAATCGAGCAGCTCAAGGTCTGGGCTGAGCGCACGGGTGCCGGCATCGTGGCGCGCGAGCAGGGCGCGGATGCTGCAGGTCTGGCGTTCGATGCGTTGAAACAGGCGGCCGAGCAGGGCACGGACATCGTGCTGGTCGATACCGCCGGACGCCTGCAGAACAAGGCCGGGTTGATGGAAGAACTTGGCAAGGTCGTGCGCGTGATGAAGAAGCTCGATCCCACCGCGCCGCATGCAACCCTGCTGGTGCTGGATGCGACCGTCGGCCAGAATGCGATCTCGCAGGTCGAGGCCTTCCGTGAGACAGCTGGCGTCACCGGGCTGGTAATGACCAAGCTCGATGGCACGGCGCGCGGCGGCATTCTTGTGGCGCTGGCTGCCAGGTTTGGCTTGCCGGTGCATTTCATCGGCGTTGGCGAAAGTGTCGAAGATCTCGAGCCCTTCAGCGCGCTGGATTTCGCCCGTGCTGTCTCCGGCCTGAACGAAACAAACAGAGGTGCAGCGTGAGCCAGACTCCAACCCCGTTGCAAAAGACCACGCAGGAGCCGAACCCGCTGCTGAAGATGGCGCTGGAATTTGGCCCGCTGGCGATCTTCTTCATCACCAATTCGTACGGTGACCGCCTGTTCGGCGTCGCATCTGACCGGCGCATCTTCGTGGCCACCGGCGTTTTCATGGCCGCCTCGGTGGTTTCGCTGGCGCTCGCCAAGCTGCTGCTCAACCATCTGCCGCGCATGGCGATCGTCAATGCGGTGGTGGTGTCGGTGTTCGGCGGATTGACGCTGGCGCTGGATGACGCGCTGTTCATCAAGCTCAAGCCCACCATCGTCAACACGATCTTTGGCTGCCTGCTTCTGGGCGGGCTCTGGTTCGGTCGCTCGCTGCTGCAGCTGGTGCTCGACAGCGTGCTGAAGCTGACGCCGGAGGGCTGGCGCCAGCTCACATTCCGTTGGGGGCTGTTCTTTTTTGTGCTGGCCGTCCTGAACGAGGTAGTGTGGCGCACGCAGACCACCGATTTCTGGGTGGGCTTCAAGGTTTGGGGCATCATGCCGCTGACGCTCGTCTTCGCCCTGGCGCAGACGCCGCTGATCCTCAAGCATGAGCTCAAGGATCCGGAAGATATCAAGGACGAGGCCAATTAAGGACGAGGTCAATTCCGGCTGATCGTCATGTCTGGCTGACAGTCACTTTGGTGCCAGCCGAATGGCGCCATCCAGCCGAATGGCCGTCCCGTTCAGCATGTCATTCTCGATGATCGAGCGCACCAGGCTGGCATATTCCGCTGCCTTGCCTAGCCGTGACGGGTGCGGGACGGAGGCTTCCAGCGCCCGGCGATAGTCTTCCGCCACGGAGGCGAACATCGGCGTCTCGAACAGGCCAGGCATGATTGTCATGACGCGGATGCCGGTTTGGGCAAGATCGCGCGCGATGGGCAGTGTCATGCCCACAACGCCGCCCTTGGAGGCCGCATAGGCCGCCTGGCCAATCTGGCCATCTTCAGCGGCAACGGAGGCGGTGCAGACCATCACGCCGCGCGAGCCATCGGCATTGATGGTGTCAAGTGCTGCCATCGCCACCGCCGACTTCGCGATCATGCGGAAGGTGCCGGAC
>JAYWHQ010000284.1:0-3426 GCA_043777655.1 Allobosea sp.
CGTCGATTTGCCGGTGCCGTGATAACCCGAGATCATCACGCGACGATTATGCGCAAAACCGGCCAGAATCGCGATGGTCGTGTCCTTGTCGAAGCGATAATCGGCATCAAGCTCGGGCACATGTGCCTCGGCCTTGGAATAAGCCGGCACCTCGAGATCGGAATCGATTCCGAAGACCTTGCGGACGGAAACCTTGATGTCAGGCAGATTGGCAGCGGCAGGTGTCGTCATGGTCGTCATCGTCTCCGGGCGCGGGGACAAGCACCCTCGTGAAAGGCGATGGTTGTCCTTGAACGTTTGGGCCCGGCTGTCTGGACGTGATGCGAACAGAAACGCAGGCTGATGGGGCCTATCTAGAGCGAAAGCAGCGAGGCGGCAATTCGCATTGCGCGCATGCGGGGGCACGCATCAATGCCCGGGCTGCCCAATTCTCAAGGCTCAGCCCCGCATCATGCCTGTGCTCTTGAGATGCGCATAGGCCTTGAGGATCTCGCGCAACGCGTCCTCGCGAGAACGGTCGCCGCCATTGGCGTCGGGATGCAGTCGCTTGACCAGCTCCTTGTAGCGCGCCTTGATGGTGGGCACATCGGCGCCTGGCTCCAGCCCCAGCGTTTCCAGCGCTTTCAGCGTCAGCACGCTGACGCCGGGATCGGCTGGCTTCGCCTGACGGCGCTTGCCGGTCGCAGCCGTGAACAGGTCGAACGGATCACTCGTATCAGGTGCCGCAGCCGGATCGCGCTTGCGACCGCGCTCGGCAGCGCGCGCACTTTTGGAATTGACGCCCAGCTTCCAGGTGGGGCGATGGCCGATGATCGCCTCTTTCTGGAAGGCGGCAACATCGCCATCGGGCATGCCGTTGAAATAATTGTAGGAAGCGTTGTAGGCCTTCACATGCTCCAGACAGAACAGGAAGAAGCGTCCCTCCTGCCCGCGCCCCTTTGGCGCACGGAACTCGCCCGCGCGCTTGCAGCCAGGGTGCTGGCAGCCGGCAGCATCGGGCTCTGGCGCCGCCTCTTCGGTGGCACCGATCCTGATCTTGTCGAAAAGGCGGGAGTTGAGGTTCATCGTGGTTGGGTTATGTGGGTGTGAATGGCAGAGAGCAAGGGTCCGCGCCGAAATCGGTTTGGGCGTTCAGGTCATGGGGAGCATGCAGCAATGACTGTCAAGGATCGGATAACGGCTGGTCTGACGGCGGCGTTTTTGCCGCAGCACCTCAACGTGATCGACGAGTCGGATCAGCATCGGGGCCATGGCGGGTGGCGCGAGGGTGGCGAAACCCATTTCCGCGTCGAGATCGTGGCGCAGGCCTTTTCCGGCAAGACAAGGTTGCAGCGTCACCGCATGGTCAACGAGGTGCTGGCGGCAGAACTGGCCGACCGGGTCCACGCACTGGCGATTGCGGCAAAGGCGCCGGAAGACGCCTGATGGTTCAAGAACTGCGCGCCGCAGGAGCGCGCGCAGGCGCTCCGAGATAGACCAGCGTGCAGGCCAGCAGGATGGCGGCAAAGACCCAGTGCAGCGCCGAGAAAGTGGCCGTGCTGCTGGCGCCACTTTGACGCCACACCTCGATGAAGGCACCTGATCCTGCCTGCATCGCAGCAGCCCCGAAAATGAACAGGAAGTTCAGCAGCGTGATGCCGCGCCCGACCAGATGCTCGGGCAGGAAAGAGCGCCCATGCGCCATCAGGATCGCATAGTTGAAGCCGATCAGGCCCGTGACAGAAAACAGCGCCACCGTGGCCACAGCCGACTTGTCGCCCCATTGGGCCAAGGCCGCGAGACACAGGACAAAGCCCACTGAACCCAGCGCCATGGTCGGCTTGGGGCCGCCCAGCCAGCGCTCGGCCGCCGCATAGACAATCGCACCAAACGTCATCGTGCAGGCCATCAGGAAGGCGGCATCGCCTGCATCGCGCGCCGTCATACCGTGAACCTCCGACAGATACGGCACCACCCAGAGCCCACGCAATGTCACCAGAATGGCATAGCTCCCGAAGGTGATGGGGAACAGGAACCAGAGCGCGCGGATGGACAACACCGCACGAATGCCGGACCAGATGCCCGCGTCGCCGGGATTGGCATCTGCGACCTTGGGCGGGTCACGCAGGAAGAGCATCACCAGCAGCACCGCCACCAGAAACAGGCCCGCCACCCCCGCCATGGCTGCGCGCCAGCCAATGGCCAGCGCCAGACGGCCCAGCGGCGCAGTGCCCAGCAGATTTCCCGCCGAACCAAGGATGATGAACAGCGAGGTCAGCCCGGCAAAGCGTCCCTTGTCCGGCAGCCGCGCAAAGACATAGAGCGCGCCCATGAAGACCGGCGAGCAGCCGATCCCGATCAGCGCCATCGCGATGCTGGCCGTGGCCACATCCGGCGCAAAGGCAAAAAGAAAGGCCCCCATCGCGCCAGCCAGCATGGGCGGAAGAACAGTGCGGCGCGGCCCCAGCCTGTCCAGCGCCCAGCCCACGGGGAACTGCGCCAGCGCAAATGCGACAAACCAGCTCGAAGCCATGAAGCCCAGCTCGCGCGGGCCGATGTTCAGGTCCGCCATCACAGGAGCCGCGATCACGCTCAGGAACGAGCGATAGAAAATCGACAGCACATAGGCCGGGATGAGGGCGAGAAAGACGATCATGGATGGGGAGTCAAAATTGCACTGTTACCTTTGGCAGGTCGAGTGATGGCCTGGGACGCAGGATGACCCGGCCATCATCATGCATCTTGTTGAGATTTATCACGATTTTCCTGACCCAATGATCACGATAGAGATAAACCATAGGTTCTATTTGAACCGCAATCGCTGAATCGGCATTGTCGTCATTCCGTCTTGTGGTTGACAGACAAAGCATTGGGCCTGCGTCACTGTCCGAGTTGTCGAACAGCAACGCTCGATCAGCAAGGCCGATGGCTTCCGGCATGAGCGCCAGCGTTCTGTGATAACGAGCAATGATCCTGTCTTCAGGGACATCATGTCCGCCCTCACTCACGCGCAACGCAACACGCTGAACGCTCAATTCAGGCTCTTGCAGAGCAACGCCGATGAACACGAGTTGATAACCAGCCGCCTTGGCGGCCCGCATCTCGTCGATCTTGCTGGGATGAGACATGACGGTCTCGAATGCAAAAGAACGCCGTTCGCGGAAACAAACATCTCTCCGATGATTGGCGATCTGCTGAGCCCGAGCGTCGCGTTGTTCGCCTGCAGACAGTGTGAGGGCGATCTCGTCAGCATTGATATACTCGCCAAAATCCAGACCAAGCGACCGAAGGCGATTGGTCAATGTGGTCTTCCCCGAACCGTTAGGTCCGGCAATGACGACCAGGGTCGGCTGCGCGACTGGCATCAACCAGTGCGTTCATCTGCACGATTCTTGGCGCGTGCAGGCTTCACCCGAAGCGAACCCTTTGAACCCGCGTCTTGAACTT
>JAYWHQ010000285.1:0-11936 GCA_043777655.1 Allobosea sp.
GCTATGATGCCGATGTGCTGATCCGCTGGGGCGACAAGGTTTTCGCTGACTCGCCGGAATTCGCGCCTCAGGCCCAGACGGCCGCCGCGCAGGGCCGCCAGTTCGGCTACAACAACGATTACCTCGGCTACATCCCGATGCCAGGTGCCGCCAACCCGTCAACCCATGGCCTGCTCGTGGTCAACCACGAATATACCAACGAGGAACTGATGTTCCCCGGTATCGGTCGCCAGGACCGCGAGAAGAAGTTCTCGAACATGACCAAGGACCTCGCAGCCATCGAAATGATGGCCCATGGCGGCAGCGTCCTCGAGATCCGCAAGACGAACGGCAAATGGGCCGTCGACACCTCGTCGAAGTTTGCCCGCCGCATCACGGCAGAAACCGAAATGGCGCTCTCGGGACCGGCCGCCGGACTGGACCGCGTCAAGACCAGCTATGACCCGACGGGCACCCGCGTGCGCGGCATGCTGAACAATTGCGCTGGCGCCACAACGCCTTGGGGCACCTGGCTCACCTGCGAAGAGAACATCAACGGCTATTTCTGGGGCAAGCGCGCCGAAGGTCATGCCGAAAACGCGAACTACGCCCGCATGGGCATTCCCGGCAACTGGTACAACTGGGGCCAGTACCACGACCGGTTCGACCTCGCGAAGGAGCCGAACGAGGCCAACCGCTTCGGCTGGGTTGTCGAGATCGACCCGATAGATCCGACCTCCATGCCGGTGAAGCGCACTGCGATGGGCCGCTTCAAGCATGAAGGGGCAGCCAACATCATCAACAAGGATGGCCGCTTCGTTGTCTATCAGGGCGATGACGAGCGTTTCGACTATGTCTACAAGTTCGTCACTGAAGCCGCTGTCAACCGCACGGACCGCGCTGCCAACCGCAACATCCTTGATCGTGGCACGCTGTCCGTCGCCCGCTACAATGCCGATGGCACGGGTGACTGGCTGCCGCTGGTTTTCGGCCAGGGCCCGCTGACCGAAGCCAATGGTTTCAAGTCCCAGGGCGATGTCGTGATCGAGACCCGTCGCGCTGCTGATTTGCTTGGCGCCACCAAGATGGACCGACCGGAAGATGTCGAGGCCAACCCGAAGACCAACAAGGTCTACGTGATGCTGACCAACAACTCGCGCCGCAAGGCCGAAGAGGTCAACCCGGCCAACCCGCGTGGCGACAACCGCTTCGGTCACATCGTCGAGATGCTGCCCGATGGCGAAGACCACGCCTCGACGCGCTTCAAGTGGGAAGTGCTCGTGAAGTGTGGTGACCCGTCCGTCGCTGCGGTCGGCGCCACCTTCAATGCCAACACGACCAAGGATGGCTGGTTCGGCATGCCGGACAATTGCGCCATCGACGCCATGGGCCGCCTCTGGGTGGCAACAGATGGCAACATGCCCTCGAAGACAGGCCGGGCCGATGGCGTCTGGGCGATGGAGACAGAAGGCGCTGCGCGCGGCACCTCCAAGCTCTTCTACCGCGTGCCAAACGGTGCCGAGCTTTGCGGTCCGGAATTCACACCCGACATGGAAACCTTCTTCGTTGCCATCCAGCATCCGGGCGAAGCCGATGATGATGACCCGAAGGCCGCGCCTGCCACTTTTGAAAGCCCGGCAACACGTTGGCCCGATTTCAAGGAAGGTGTGCCGCCTCGTCCTTCCGTTGTGGCGATCACGCGCAAGGGCGGCGGCAAGATCGCCGTCTGAAGAGATCGCCGTCTGAAAGACGAACCGAGACTGGCCCGGCGCGCGCGGATGTACCGCCGCCGGGCCGGGGCATGCCCTGCCAATTTCAACACTGGCCTATGGCGTGGCATGCTCACTTTTTCAAACAGGCGGCGCCGCAACATCGGTGCCGCCTGTCGCGTTTCTGCATCCTGAACTTCTGCCCATCAGCCTGTGCCATAATGGCGGACGCAGCGAATCAGGGCTTCAGGGCAGGCTATGGCAGAAAACAGTGATCTTTTTGGCGCGATGGACGCCCCCGGCGCGAAGAAACCGGCGGCAACACCTGAGCGCGCGGAACCGGCCCCAGCACCGACGGCTCGATCTGCAGCGCGCGTCCCAAAGGCAGAGGTGCAATCTCCCTCCCCGGCGCGCGGCACGCCCGGGGAAGCCGGTTACAATGCATCTTCCATCGAGGTACTCGAAGGGCTCGAGCCCGTCCGCCGCCGACCGGGCATGTATATAGGCGGCACGGATGAGAAGGCGCTGCACCATCTCTTTGCCGAAGTCATCGACAACGCGATGGACGAGGCTGTCGCGGGCCATGCGACCTTCATTGAAGTGGAACTCGAGGCCGATGGCTCGCTGGTGGTCACTGACAATGGCCGCGGCATCCCGGTCGATCCGCATCCGAAATTCCCGGACAAATCCGCTCTTGAAGTCATCATGACCATCCTGCACGCAGGCGGAAAATTCGACTCGAAGGTCTATGAGACCTCTGGCGGCCTGCACGGCGTTGGCGTCTCCGTGGTCAATGCGCTGTCAGACAGGCTCGAGGTCGAGGTTGCGCGCGGACAGATGCTCTATCGGCAGGTGTTTTCGCGCGGCGTGCCGATGGGTGGACTGGAGACGGTGGGCAAGATTGCCAATCGTCGCGGCACCAAGGTACGCTTCCACCCCGATGCGCAGATTTTTGGCGAGGGCGCGCGTTTCGTGCCGTCGCGCCTGTTTCGCATGGCGCGCTCGAAAGCCTATCTGTTCGGCGGGGTGGAAATCCGCTGGAAATGCGCGCCATCACTGCTCCAACCCGAGGGCGATGTCGCAGCCGAAGCCGTGTTCCGCTTTCCCGGAGGCTTGCGCGACTATCTGGCGCGCGAGATCGAGGGCAAGGATCTCGTGGCCGAGCCGATCTTTGGCGGCAAGATCACCAAGCAGGGCGGCCATGGTTCACTCGAATGGGCCGTGGCCTGGCTGGCAACGGGCGAGGATGGCTTCTGCTCCTCGTATTGCAACACGATTCCCACAGGCGATGGCGGCACGCATGAGCAGGGCCTGCGCGTCGCCCTGCTGCGCGGTTTGCGTGACCATGCCGAGCGCATCGGCCAGTCGAAGCGCATGGCACAGGTCACCTCTGACGATGTGATGGCAACCTGCTCGGCGATGCTTTCGGTCTTCATCCGCGAGCCGGAGTTTCAGGGACAGACGAAGGACAAGCTGGCAACGCTGGAAGCCGCGCGCATTGTCGAGAACGCGGTGCGCGATGCGTTCGACCATTGGCTGGCCGCGTCCCCGCAGCAGGCCGTGAAGCTGCTCGATTGGTCGGTCGACCGTGCCGAGGAGCGCTTGCGCCGACGGCTCGAAAAGGAAGTTTCGCGCAAGACTGCGACCCGGAAGCTGCGCCTGCCCGGCAAGCTGGCGGATTGTTCCAATGCAGGCGCAGCAGGCTCCGAAATCTTCATTGTCGAAGGCGATTCGGCAGGCGGCTCTGCCAAACAGGCGCGGGACCGGGCGACGCAGGCGATCCTGCCTCTGCGCGGCAAAATCCTCAACGTTGCCAATGCAACGCGCGACAAGCTCAATGCAAACCAGCAGCTGGCCGATCTCATTCTGGCGCTGGGTTGCGGAATTGGAAACCAGTACCGTGACGATGACCTGCGCTATGAGAAGGTCATCATCATGACAGATGCCGATGTCGACGGCGCGCACATCGCTTCGCTGCTGGTGACGTTCTTCTATCGGCAGATGCCGCGTCTGATCGACCGGGGCCATCTCTTTCTGGCCATCCCGCCGCTCTATCGCCTGCAGCACGGCGGCAAGGCGGTCTATGCCCGCAATGACGCTCATAAAGACGAACTGATGGAGACGGTGTTCAAGGGCAAGAAGCCCGAGATCGGACGCTTCAAGGGGCTTGGCGAGATGATGCCGGCCCAGTTGAAAGAAACAACGATGGACCCTCGCAAGCGCATCCTGCTTAAGGTCGTCGTCGATCACGAAACGCGCGATGACACGTCCGACACTGTCGAACGGCTGATGGGCAACAAGCCTGAAGCGCGGTTCAACTTCATTCAGGAACGGGCGGCCTTTGCCGCCGAGCTGATCGACATCTGATCGCTCGGCTGCAGGGCAGCGTCGCTTTTCGCTGCATGGCAGAGATTTTCATTGCATTTGATGCAAGCCGGCAAGGTTTTGCTAACCAGCTTTTTACCGGTTCACGTCATGCTGCGTACTCGAACATGGCTCCATCGCTGGGGCTGTCGCGATGGAGCGCATGACATGAACAAGTTCCGGCTGTTTGCCCGCAACGAAAGTGGCGAGCTTTTGCCTGACATTGCCAAGGCAGGTGCTGCCATTGCCTTCCTGTCGGTCATTTCGGCCAATTTTCTGTCGGTGCAGACAGCCAAGCTCGACAAGGACACGCTGAGCCAGGTTGCGGCTGCGGCATCAAAAGGCCGACCGGTTGATCCGCTGGTGACGGGCTCGCTGCAAAAAGCTGCGGGCGACACCAGGCTCGATCCCTGCAACATCAAACGCTGACCTCGTTGGCGTGAACTGGCCATCGCGCCATCCGCAGGCTAAGGCTTGCGCATGACCCGCGAATTCATCATCTCTGCCTTGGTCACCTTGCTTGTGACGCTTGATCCGCCCGGTCTTGCGCCGATCTTCCTGTCGGTGACGCGCGGCATGTCCGCCATCCAGCGGCGGCAAGTGGCCTGGCGTGCCTGCGTCATCGCTTTTCTCATCATGGCTTTCTTTGCGCTGGCAGGCGATGTGCTGCTGAAGGCGCTTGGCGTCTCCCTGCCTGCTTTCCGCATCGCAGGTGGCCTGCTGCTGTTCTGGATCTCGTTCGAGATGGTCTTCGAGCGCAGGAACGCACGCAAGCAGGAAACGGCAGAGGTCGCCATCACGAAGGACCATATCAGCAACGTGGCCGCGTTTCCGCTTGCGATCCCGCTGATGGCCGGGCCCGGCGCATTGACCGCGATGATGCTGCTGGCTGGTCGCGCAGGCGGGGACATCTCGCTGCAGACGATGCTGATCACCATTGCGGCGCTGGTGATCCTGTCCTGCTATGTCGTCTTCCTGCTGGCGAACCCGATCTCGCGCATGCTCGGGATCACCGGCAATGTCGTGCTGACGCGCCTCCTCGGCGTCATTCTGGCAGCACTGGCTGTGCAGTTCCTGATCGACGGCATTCGTGCTGCCGTCCAGTCGAGTTGATGGCGAAAGCTACTTCGCCAGGAAGGCCTTGATCGGCGCCTCGGCCTGCTTCATCGACAGCACACCATCGAGATGGCCGCGCGTGCCTTTCAGAAAGACCTGCTCGACATTGCCGCCGGCCTTCTTCAGCAAGTCTGCTGTCTGGCTGACGCCGTCGGCATGAAAGACCAGATCGCGCGGCTGCGTGATCAGCAGCACGGGCGCTTTCACCTTTGCAAGCCCCTCGGCAAGCGTGCCGCCGCCGACTGTGAACAGCTGGTTCGCTTTCACCAGATAGAGGAAGTGGTTCGCATCTGACAGCTTGGCGCGACCCTCGCCAGCGGTTTGCAGCACAGCCTCGATCTGGAAACGGTTGGCCATCGCCTTGCCGGGGTCTTCGCCTTCTTTCGCAATCTTGCGGCCGAAGACGCCATTGGCCCAATCCCAATGGTTGGCATGCAGTGTGACAATCTTCAGTGCCTGCGCCAAACCTGCATTGGGCGGCGTCTTCCCATAATAGTCGCCACCATTCCAGTTCGGATCGAGACGGATGGGTGCGGCCCAGACATCGAGCCAGGCGATCAGGTTGGCATCAGACTCGGCTGCACCAATAACGGGCATCGCCTTGCTGACCATGTCGGGATAGGTCGCGGCCCACTCGAAGGTTTGCAGCGCGCCCATCGAGGCACCGGAGACCATGGCCATCTTGCGGATGCCAAGGCTCTCGACCAGCGCCTTCTGAACCTCGATGAAATCCCTGATCGTCACGATCGGGAAGTCCATCCCATAGGGCTTGCCCGTATCAGGATTGATCGAGGCCGGGCCAGTGGTCACTGTCTTGCCGTCACCGGCATTGAGATTGACCAGGGTGTCGGACGACAGCACAAAATACGTGTTGGTATCGATGGCCTTGCCGGGCCCAATGATCGCATCCCAATAGCCGGGCGCGGCATCAGCCGCCGCATATTTGCCCGCGGCATGCGAATTGCCCGAGAAGAAGTGACAGATCAGGATTGCGTTCGAACGGTCGGCATTCAGCGTGCCGTAGCTCTCCCAGCCCACCTTGACGTTCTTGAGTGTGCGGCCCGATTGGGTGGTGAAGCTCTGGAGTTCGAACACCTTCTTTTCGGTCAGCAGATCCTGTGCTTGCAGGGTGCCGGGTGCAGCCAGGGTGCTTGCCCCGAGAAGAAAGGCACCAAGTGCCCATTTCGTCAGAAACTGTGCTGCGCCGTGCTTCATGCCGTCCTCCTGCTTGTTGCCCTGGATGAGCCTCGGGATCATTGGAGCGGAAATTCTGACGCGGCGGAAGAGCTATCTTTCACGGCGGAACCCGAGGCGCATCACAGCGTCTCGAGCAATCCCTTGATGAGTGCGCGGCGCGGCGCAATCGACGAGATCAGACCGTATTCCTCCAGCGTGTGCGCGCCATCGCCATCGATGCCGAGACCGTCCAGCGTGGGCACGCCGAACGCCGCCGTGAAGTTCCCGTCCGAGCCGCCACCCGTCATCGGGCAATCCTCGAGCACAAAACCGATCCGTTTCGCGACGCCTTGCGCCTTGGCCAGCAGTGCAGCGACCTCACCCGACTTCTCATAGGGCGGGCGGTTCATGGCGCCGAACACGCGCAGCTTCACATCCGGATCATGCGCCTTGAGTGCCAGGAGCAAAGCTTCGAAATGCTGCCCATCGGCCACAGATGTCACGCGCAGATCCACCGTGAACCAGGCGTGCTGAGGAATGACATTGGGCGCTGTGCCACCCGAAATCAGCGCGACAGTCACTGTGACCCCGCGCGCGTAATCTGTCAGCGCCTCGACCGCCAGCACCTGTCGCGCCGCCTCGCGAATGGCTGAGCGACCATCCTTGTGGCGCGAGCCGGAATGGGACGGGCGCCCTTCGATGGTCACCTCAAAACGGCCGACACCCTTGCGCGCCGTGACGATCTTGCCGCCATCACGCGCCGGTTCGGTCACCAGCACCGCCTCAGCCTTGCGCCCCAGATCCTCGATCAGCCCACGCGTGGTCGGCGAACCGATTTCTTCATCCGGCGTGAAGAGATAGGTCAGAGGGCGCCTCAACTCGCCTGAAACAACCGCATCCTTGAAACCCTGCAGCGCCAGCCATGCGCCGCCTTTCATGTCATAGACGCCCGGCCCATAGAGCCGGTCACCCTCGACACGCACCGGCAAATCTTTCGCCGAGGTGCCGACCGGATGCACGGTGTCGAGATGCGACATCACCAGCACAGGTTTGAGCCCATTGGCAGGCCCGGCTTGCAGCAGAATGCAGTCGCCCAGACCGTCACGTCCGCCGATGCGCTCGACCTCGACCGGCAAGCCCGCCACATCGGCTGCCACCAGATCCATCATGGCATTGACGCCAGGCACATGCCGCGTCGGGCTTTCCAGCGCAACCCAGCCGGATACAGCTGCAATGGCCTCGTCTGTCATGGCTGGAACTCTTGGCTCTGGCGCGTCGATGCTGGTGGCGGGCTTCAGCTGTGTTCGTCAGGCCTAGAACGGGATGTCATCATCCAGCGGGGCCGAGCTGCGTCCGCCACCGCCACCCGCCATTGCGGGCTGGCGCTCGGCCGGGCTGGAGCGGCCAAAGCTACCACCCACGCTGGAGCGATCGGACACCTGCCGCTCACCGCTGCCACCGCCCATGCCGGCATCCTCGCCACCGCCGTTGCGGCTGTCGAGAATGGTCATCTCGCCGCGATAGCGCTGCAGCACGATTTCGGTCGTGTACTTCTCCACGCCCGACTGGTCAGCCCATTTGCGGGTCTGCAGCTGGCCTTCGAGGTAGACCTTTGTGCCCTTGCGCAGATATTGCTCGGCCACCTTGGCAATGTTCTCGTTGAAGATGACGACCTTGTGCCACTCGGTCTTTTCCTTGCGCTCGCCGGACTGCTTGTCGCGCCAGGTCTCCGATGTTGCGATGCTGAGGCTCACCACCGGCTCGCCGGAATTGAGGCGCCGCACTTCCGGGTCCTTGCCCAGATTGCCGACGAGAATGACCTTGTTGACGCTGCCCGACATGACCTGCTCCTGTTTTCCGCTCACGCACCATGCTGGCGAGGCGCACCAGCGACCCTGTTATGCGCCTTTCCTCAGCGCACGCAACAATGTTCTTGTTATGTTCCATTCAGTCTGTCAAGTTGTCCCCTGCCTATTTTGAGTCGCAGTTTCATCAGCCACCCCCTATTGTCTGCCACTGCTGCCGAATGCACGGAAGAACTGGAATGGCGAAAGTCGCCCGTTACGGACTGTCGAACCTGCTGATGCTGGCGTTGCTGGCAGCACTGCTTTCGGGCGGGCCCTGGGCATGGGCGGTCTATGGCCTGACAGCAGCGCTCGCGACAGTTGGTGACGAGCATGCAGGCGATGATCTGGCACTGCTTGGCGCGGGCGGGCGCCGGTTCTATGAAGCCAATCTCTATGCGTCACTGCCGCTGGTGGCGCTTGTCACTGTGGCGTTGCTCCTTGTGGCAGGCTCCGGGCCTACTTTCGGGCTTGTCGCCGCTCTGGCCGACCTCGGCATTGATATCGAGGCTGCGCGCACGGCAACCGGTCCCTGGTCGCTGGCTGGCGGCATTGTGGCCGTCGGCCTGTTTTATGGCGTGGCAGCGGTCAATGTTGCGCATGAGCTGATGCACCGCACGGGCAATCGCGCGGCCTGGCTGACCTCGCGCTGGCTGCTGGCCTTCACCTGGGACACCAGCTTCTGCATCGAGCATGTCCATGGCCATCACCGCCATGTCTGCACCGAGAAGGACCCGGCGACAGCGCGGCGCGGCGAGTATGCACTGGCCTTTGTCTGGCGCTCGACTCTTGGCCAGTTTCGCAGCGCTTTTGAAATTGAGGCCGCTCGCCTGCAGCGCAAGGGGCTGGCCGTCTGGTCGCGGCACAATCTGGTGTTGCGGGGCCAGTTGATGTCGCTGACCCTGACGACGTCTGCCTTCATGCTGGCGGGTTGGGCGGGTGTCGCGGTGTTCCTGCTCGTAGCCCTGCAGGGCAAGGTCTATCTCGAGCTGGTGAATTATGTGGAACATTATGGGCTGGTGCGCCTGCCCGGCTCCCGCGTCGAGCCGCGACATGCCTGGAACTGTTATCACGTCCTCTCGAGCGCGATGCTCTACAATCTGCCACGCCATTCGCATCATCACATGTTTGCGGCCAAGCCCTTCTGGGCTCTGGAGGCGGATCCGGATGCGCCAACCCTGCCCTTCGGCTACAAGACGATGATCGTCATTTCGCTTGTGCCGTCCCTTTGGCACAGGGTCGTCGATCCGATGCTGGCTGACTGGGATGCGCGTTTCGCCTCGGAGCCGGAGCGCGCCTGGCTGATGGAACGCGGAATCCTCACATTGAACCCGCCCGGCCAGCCGCAGCCGATGCGTGCATGATCTAACCCGCCAGGTGGCTGCGACATCTGCGCCCGGACGCCGTGTCTGGCGACGCTGATACAAAGCCTTATCTTACAGTTTTAACACGGACAAAGCAGACAAGCATGGCCCGCAAGGACAGCAAGCCCATTCCCGATACCGCCCTTGAGGACATGTTCGACCGCAACCGCGCGGCGGACCCGAACGCCCGCATGATTACGGTGCGCGGCGCGCGCGAGCACAACCTCAAGAATGTCGATCTCTCGATCCCGCGCGACAAGCTGGTGGTCTTCACTGGCCTGTCAGGCTCGGGCAAATCCTCGCTCGCTTTCGACACGATCTATGCCGAAGGGCAACGCCGCTATGTCGAGAGCCTTTCGGCCTATGCGCGCCAGTTTCTGGAAATGATGCAGAAGCCGGATGTCGACCAGATTGACGGCCTGTCGCCGGCCATCTCCATCGAGCAGAAAACCACCTCGAAGAACCCGCGCTCGACGGTCGGCACCGTCACTGAAATCCATGACTACATGCGCCTGCTCTGGGCGCGCGCCGGTGTGCCTTACTCGCCCGCCACCGGCCTGCCCATCGAGAGTCAGACGATCAGCCAGATGGTTGATCGTGTGCTGGCCTTGCCCGAGAAGACGCGCGGTTATTTGCTGGCGCCAGTCGTGCGCGGGCGCAAGGGCGAGTTTCGCAAAGAGCTGGCTGACTGGCTGAAGCGCGGCTTCCAGCGCGTCAAGGTCAATGGCGAGTTCGTCGAGATTGCGGATGCGCCTGCGCTCGACAAGAAATTCAAGCACGACATTGATGTGGTTGTGGACCGGATCGTGGTGCGCCCCGATCTCGGCGCACGCTTGTCGGAAAGCATCGAAACGGCGCTGGAGCTGGCCGACGGCATCACCGTTTTCGAATATGCCGACGAGAAGGAGGAGGATGGCAGCGCCCGCCGCGTGGTCTTTTCATCCAAGTTCGCCTGCCCGGTCTCGGGCTTCACCATTGCCGAGATCGAGCCTCGGCTGTTCTCATTCAACAACCCGTTCGGCGCCTGCCCGGCCTGCGATGGATTGGGGCATGAGATGCGGATTGATCCGGACATGGTCGTGCCGGATGCGGGCCTCACCCTGCGCAAGGGCGCTGTCGCCCCCTGGGCCAAATCCACCTCCCCCTACTATGGCCAGACGCTGGAAGCGCTGGCAAAGCATTTCGGCTTCTCAACCACCAAGCCGTGGAAAGACCTGCCGGAAACGGCGCAGAAGGCGATCCTGCACGGCACCGGCAAGGAGGCCGTGCGCTTTGCCTATGATGACGGGTTGCGCGCCTATGAGGTCAACAAGCCGTTCGAAGGCGTCATTCCCAATCTGGAACGCCGCTGGAAGGAAACCGAGTCGGACTGGGCGCGCGAGGAGATCGGGCGCTTCATGTCAGAGACTCCGTGCAGCGCCTGCAACGGCTATCGGCTGAAGCCCGAGGCGCTGGCTGTAAAGATCGCCGGCTGCCATCTCGGCGAAGTCGCGAAACTGTCTGTGCGCGAGGCTTTGGCCTGGTTTGTCGATCTGCCGCGCCATCTCACGGGTAAACAGACCGAGATTGCCGGACGCATCCTGAAGGAAATCCGCGACCGACTAACCTTCCTGCTCGATGTCGGGCTTGAGTATCTCACGCTGGCGCGCGCCTCCGGCACCTTGTCCGGTGGCGAGAGCCAGCGCATCCGGCTCGCCAGCCAGATCGGCTCCGGCCTGACCGGCGTGCTCTATGTGCTGGACGAGCCGTCCATTGGCCTGCACCAGCGTGACAATGAGCGGCTGCTCGGCACGTTGCGCCGCCTGCGTGATCTCGGCAACACGGTCATCGTGGTCGAGCATGACGAGGATGCGATCCTGCAAGCGGACTATGTCGTCGATGTCGGCCCCGGCGCGGGCATTCATGGCGGCGAGATCATTGCCGAGGGCACGCCTGCGCAGGTCATGGCCAATCCCGCTTCGCTGACCGGCAAATACCTCACCGGCGAAATGTCGGTAAAAGTCCCAGCCAAACGCCGCAAGCCGCAAAAGGGCCGCTCGCTGCGAATCGTCAATGCGCGCGGCAACAACCTGCGCAATGTCACAGTCGACGTGCCACTTGGCCTGTTCACCTGCATCACGGGCGTCTCCGGCGGCGGCAAATCGACGCTGGTGATCGACACGCTTTACAAGGCGGTGGCTCGCAAGCTGAACGGCTCAATCGAGCACCCGACCGCCCATGACCGGATCGAGGGCATCGAGCATCTCGACAAGGTGATCGACATTGATCAGTCGCCGATTGGCCGCACACCGCGCTCGAACCCGGCGACATATACCGGCGCTTTCACGCCAATCCGCGAATGGTTCTCCGGCCTGCCGGAAGCCAAGGCGCGCGGCTATCAGCCG
>JAYWHQ010000286.1:0-3404 GCA_043777655.1 Allobosea sp.
AAGACAAACGCCGCTGGGGAAAATCAACGATGATTTTGCTGTCTCGCCGAAGCCTGCTCGCCATTGCTGCCGTGGTCGATATTGCCTTGCATGCCAGGCCCAAGCCCGTTTCCGCCAAAGCGCTGGCCGGGCGGCATGATCTGCCGCCGCGCCATCTGGAAACCGTGCTGCAACAGTTGGTGCGGTCCGGCATTCTGAAAGGCGTGCGCGGTCCCAGCGGTGGCTACGAGCTGGCTAGGGACCGCAGGCGCGTGACAGCGGGTGACATCGTGCGCTCCGCGATGCTGGCGACAGGCGAAGACGGGTTGCCGCCGATGCCGCATTCCCGACTGGTCGATCATGTGATCGAGCCCGAAGTGAAGCTGGCGAGCAATGCCTTCCTGACCCATCTTGATTCCATCAATGTCGAGGACCTCTGCCAGCGCGCCGAAGAGCACAAGGCTTTCGGCGGGACGATGCAGAGTGTTGATTTCACAATATAGAATGTGATTTAATTATTTTATCGACATTTTTTGTATTTTTAATTAGTGTTCTTGCTGACTTTCACAGGAGCAGGACATGACAGCCGCAGCGAGTACCCGCCCGAACGCCAGTGCAGAGGCCGGGATCGGCCGTGGCCGTGTCTATGGTTCCATCACCGACACGATCGGCAACACACCGCTGGTGCGCCTGAACCGGCTGCCTCAGGAGCGCGGCATCAAGGCCGACATTCTGGTCAAGCTCGAATTTTTCAATCCGATCTCCAGCGTGAAGGACCGCATTGGCGTCAACATGATCGATGCGATGGAAGCGGCCGGCCAGCTGAAGCCCGGGGGCACGCTGATCGAGCCGACCTCCGGCAACACCGGCATCGCGCTGGCCTTTGTCGCGGCAGCGCGCGGCTACCGGATGATTCTGGTCATGCCGGAAACCATGTCGATCGAGCGTCGCAAGATGCTGGCGCTGATGGGCGCCGAGCTGGTGCTGACGCCTGGGCCCATGGGCATGAAGGGCGCCATCGCCAAGGCCGAGGAGCTGAAGGCGGACATTCCCGGCGCGATCATCCCCCAGCAGTTCCAGAACCCGGCCAATCCGGAGATTCACCGCAGGACCACGGCGCTGGAAATCTGGAACGACACGCAAGGTGGCGTCGATGTCTTTGTCTCGGGCGTCGGCACGGGCGGCACGATCACCGGCGTTGGCCAGGTGCTGAAGGCGCGCAAACCCGGCGTGCAGATCATCGCCGTCGAGCCTGAGGATTCGCCCGTGCTGGCAGGCGGCGCGCCCGGCCCGCACAAGATTCAGGGCATTGGTGCGGGCTTCGTGCCCTCCGTGCTCGACCGCAGCGTGATCGACGACATCGTCTCGGTCGGCAACCAGACCGCGTTCGACACCGCCCGCGCCATGGCAAGGCTCGAAGGCATCCCTTGCGGCATCTCGTCCGGCGCTGCCGTCGCTGCCGCGCTCGAAGTGGGTGCGCGTCCCGGCATGGAGGGCAAGACCATCGTGGTCATCATCGCCTCGTTCGCCGAGCGGTATATTTCGAGCGCGTTGTTTGAAGGGCTGTGATGCGCAACAGACCACATGAGGCGTGTCAAATTCAACATCTTAAATTTTATAGAAGGAGCCATAGGAAATCTAAATGCGCCTAGCATCAGTGTCGGCCAACCCCGTTGAAGCTACCAGCAATTTCCCAAAATGTATCGTATGCCATAAATACAAAAACATAAAAGAAATAATACTTAGGTATTCTTTCAAAGACATAGCTCATGGCGGGCTCGCCACTTACTAAATAAGAAGCTGCAATAACTAAGCATATTATAAAAATACATGACCTGCTAAAAAGCTTAGCAAAATCGCTTTTAAAACCAGCAGCAAGCCTTATTGCGGAATGTGCGGGCTTTCTATCTCTGCATTTTCTCCACAACCAGAAAATGCAAACCACAAGCGATGTTAAAATTATGAAGGCCGGGTGAGCCAAAAAATCCCATGCTGGGATGTAATGAACTACGTTGCTTTTACTGCTGCCCATAGTCCACCCACGAAAGTCGCAACTATCGGGGAGGAGGTGACGAGCCAGGATTCAACGTTGATAAAAGAACTCAAGCCAGCGACGAGCAAACCAAGACCAATCGCAAAATACCCGATGTCTCGGATAGCTGCAATTTTTTCTTGCCTTGTCGCTGCTTCCGAAATGATTGTACGCATGTTTCCGGACGTCGATTTAGTTTCTGTCCGAGCCATGTTCACATCCAAGTCTTTCATGTTCATCAACGCCGCGCCCATGGCCTCGTGCTACCTTCATTATGGTTAATGAAAGGTAAATTTCCAAGCCCCAGGACACGGAATTGTGTGATTCGCTGGTTTAAGTCAAACAGCCAGATGGCATTTCTAATGCGCCTGAGATCGCTTAACGGAGCTTACTTCGATGTATGTGCTTCGTCTCAGCAGCCTGTTTTTCAAGAAGAAACCCATCGTCGAAATTGGTTGGTTATTGATCAAGCTACGCCCCAAAAAGCCCGACCTCACCCCGAACAATCCGCATGCAATCCGGTCTGAAGTGAGCTAATGGCATGGCTGGCGGAGCGCTTGCTCCGCATCCTTGCGAGGCTGCCATGCGCCGTATCTGCCCGACGATCACCGAGTTGCTCGCTTTCGAGGCAGCAGCGCGCCACGAGAGTTTTTCCTCTGCGGCCACCGAGCTGGGCGTGACGCAAGGGGCGATCTCGAAGGCGGTGGCGGGGCTTGAGCGCTTCTTGCGGCTGCCGCTGTTCAACCGGTCCGGCTCGCGCGTGACGCTGACCGATGCGGGGCGGGCCTATTTCCCGTCAGTTCAGCGCGCGATTCTGGCGCTGGAATCGGCCACCGTCAGCGTCATGTCCTATGGCGGGGAGGGTGGCTCGGTGGTCACAGCCGCTTATCCGACGCTGGCGGCCACCTGGCTGGTGCCGCGCCTGCCGCAATTCCGCGACAGCCATCCCAAGATCACCGTGTCCTTCGCCACCTACATCCGCACCGCTGATCTGGGCGACGGCATCGATTGCACCATCCGCTATGGCGACGGGCGCTGGCCAGGCGCGCAGAGCGACTATCTCGTGGGGCGCAGGCTCGCCATCATTGCCAGCCCGGTGACCGCTGAGAAGCTGGGCGGGACGCTGACAGGCGAGAAGCTGCTGGAAGCGGGTCTGCTGCATCACAGCGAACTGCCGGATTTCTGGTCCTGGTGGTTCCGCGAGCAGGGCATTGATGATCCCGGCACGCGGCGCGGCTCGCATTTCGATCAGTATGGCCACATCATCGAGGCGGTGGCGGCGGGTCTTGGCATCGGCCTCATCCCGCGCTGCCTGATTGACCGGCCATTGGCGGAAGCGCGCGTGGTTGATCTGGCTCCTGGCCTGTTCGAGAGCCCGCTGGGGTATTATTTC
>JAYWHQ010000287.1:0-3396 GCA_043777655.1 Allobosea sp.
GCGGCAAGGTGCATGGCGGTGGCCGGGCGCAGGCAGGCAATGCAGGTGCATTCTACGCCAAGCCCGCGCTGGTCGAGATGCCGGCGCAGACCGGGCCCGTGCTGCACGAGACCTTTGCCCCCATCCTCTATGTGATGCGCTACAGCGAACTTGATGAGGCCATCGCCCTGCAAAACGCCGTGGGTGCGGGCCTCTCTTCATCGATCTTCACGCTGAATGTGCGCGAGGCCGAACGCTTCATGTCGGATGAAGGTTCGGATTGCGGCATTGCCAATGTGAATATTGGTCCGTCAGGTGCGGAAATCGGCGGTGCTTTCGGTGGCGAGAAGGAAACTGGCGGCGGCCGCGAGGCAGGCTCGGACGCGTGGAAAGCCTATATGCGCCGCGCCACCAACACCGTGAATTTCGGCAACACCCTGCCGCTGGCGCAGGGTGTCACCTTTGATGTCGGCTAGGCTGGCGCTCGCCTCAGACAGCTTTGGCCATCCAGTGCTCGAACAGCCAGGCGGCGATGAAGCCATAGATCACATGGCCGACAAAGCTCATGAAGGAGAGGTCGCCGCCCTCGCCCAGCAGATAGAAGGACAGGCCGCCCAGCGGCGCCATCAGCCCCAGCGCGTTCAGCCAGGTGAAGGTGCCCCAGCTGATCGTCTCGCGCAGGCGGTGAGAGGGGTTGATGAAGCGCGTCGCGATGAAGGCCGTCACCACCAGCCAGAACAGGCCGATGCCCATCGAGCCCTTGCCAGCGATGAACATCGCGGCGACGGCCAGCGTGAAGGTGGCGAACACAATGCCATCCAGCCAGAAGCCGACATTCCGGTTCAACCGCGACAGCACGAAATAAGCCACCGGGTAGCCGATGATGCCGACCGCATAATGCAGCGCTTCACGCAGCAGATAAGGCACGGACAGCCCGAGCTGGTGCTGCGCAATGGCATCGATCAGCCCGGCGGGCTCCAGCGGATAGCCCAGCACCCATTTGGTGAACACGCGCGCCCAGATTTCCCAGACCAGCAGGCCAATGGCGCCGCCTGCGAAAAGCCGTGCCAGTGTGGCGGGTGCCAGGCCCGCCAGCAACCTTTGCATGGGATTGTCGTTCATGGTTGATGTGGTCATCATGGTCGTGCCCCCTCGGCATGATCGGGATGCGTCAATGCGCCTTGCCCTCTGCCCTTCTGTTAGATTGAAACAGGGCGCAATGCTCTGCACGTTGTTTCAAGCCCGATCACGGCTTGGGGAGCCCGGTTTGCGGGTTTCGTGAAGGCCTGTGATTGACTGAGAAATTCAGGAGAATGTCCATGTCCGCTGTTCCAGCCACATCCTCGAAAGCCGCCAAGAAAGCCGCACCCTACAATTGGGAAGACCCTTTCCTGATCGAGGATCAGCTTTCGGAAGAGGAGCGGATGATCCGCGATGCGGCGCGCGCCTATGCGCAGGACAAGCTGCAGCCGCGCGTGACGCAGGCCTATCTCAACGAAACGACAGACCGCTCGATCTTCAACGAGATGGGCGAGCTTGGCCTGCTCGGCGTGACGGTGCCGGAGGAATATGGCGGCGTTGGCGCCAATTATGTCAGCTATGGACTGGTGGCGCGCGAGGTCGAGCGCGTCGATTCCGGCTATCGTTCGATGATGAGCGTGCAATCCTCGCTCGTGATGTACCCGATCTATGCCTATGGCGACGAGAGCCAGCGCAAGAAGTATTTGCCAAAACTCGCCAGCGGTGAATGGGTGGGCTGCTTCGGTTTGACCGAGCCGGATGCCGGTTCTGACCCTGCCGGCATGAAGACCCGGGTGGAGAAGGTGGCCGATGGCTACCGGCTGACCGGGTCCAAGATGTGGATCTCGAACTCGCCGATTGCCGATGTCTTCGTCGTCTGGGCGAAGTCTGCAGCGCATGACAATGAAATTCGCGGCTTCATTCTCGAAAAGGGCATGAAGGGCCTGTCCGCCCCCAAGATCGGCGGCAAGCTGAGCTTGCGTGCCTCCATCACTGGCGAGATCGTCATGGATGGCGTCGTGGTGCCGGAATCGGCGCTGCTGCCCAATGTTTCGGGTCTCAAGGGACCGTTCGGCTGTCTCAACCGGGCGCGATATGGCATTTCATGGGGCGTGATGGGGGCTGCTGAAGACTGCTTCTTCCGCGCGCGGCAATATGGGCTGGACCGTCACCAGTTCAACCGGCCCTTAGCGCAGACGCAGCTTTTCCAGAAGAAGCTCGCCGACATGCAAACCGAGATCGTGCTGGGCCTGCAGGGCTCGTTGCGCGTCGGGCGTCTGTTCGACGAGGGCAAGATGGCGCCGGAGATGATCTCCATCGTCAAGCGCAACAATTGCGGCAAGGCGCTCGACATCGCCCGCCAGGCCCGCGACATGCATGGCGGCAACGGCATCCAGGCCGAATATCACGTCATGCGCCATGCGCAGAACCTCGAGACGGTGAACACCTATGAAGGCACGCATGATGTGCACGCGCTCATTCTGGGCCGCGCCATCACGGGGCTGCAGGCGTTCTTCTAGGCGGGCGGCGCGGCTGATCGCGTCTGATGCCAAGCCGGACAGAGATTGCGAAGGCGGCGCTGATCTTCGGTGGCGGGCTGTTTGCGATGGGCTTTGCCCTGGCCATCCCGCGTGAACTCTGGCTGAAGCCTCGGCTGGGAGAGTTGGGCGCGGTGATGGTGGAGCTGCCTGTCATCCTTTGTCTGTCCTGGGTTCTCGCCCGCCTGCTGATGCGTGGTCCCAGGCAGGCGTGGTGCATGCGGCATAGACTTGTGATGGGCGCAGGCGCGCTCGCCTGCCTGCTGACGGCTGAAGCCGTGTTGTCTATATTCGTGCTTGGCCAGACATGGTCCGCAGCATTCTCCAGCTTCACTTCACCAAAGGGCCTTGCCGGGATTGCAGCACAGGCGCTGGCCTGCTCTTTCCCATTCCTGCAGCAGAGAATGATACAGTCATGACCAACAAACCCCTCGCGGGCCTGCGCGTTCTCGAGCTTGCGCGCGTGCTGGCAGGCCCCTGGTGCGGGCAGTTGCTGGCCGATATGGGCGCCGATGTTGTGAAAGTGGAGCGTCCCGGTGAGGGCGACGACACGCGCGCCTGGGGCCCGCCATGGGTGGAGGGGCCGGATGGCGAGAATTTCAGCGCCGCCTATTTCCATTCCTGCAACCGTGGCAAACGCTCGATCACGGCGGATTATGCCACCGAAGAAGGTGTGACTCTGATCCGCAGGCTGGCGGCGCATGCCGATGTCGTGCTGGAAAATTTCAAGGTCGGCGGGCTGGCGAAATATGGTCTGGATCACGCCAGCCTGCGCAAGTCGCATCCGGCACTGGTCTATTGCTCGGTCACCGGCTTCGGGCAGGACGGACCTTATGCGCCGCGCGCAGGCTATGACTAC
>JAYWHQ010000288.1:0-3395 GCA_043777655.1 Allobosea sp.
GTTTCCGATGTTCGGTTTCGAGATCGATGCCGGTTGTGCCGTCATCATCGAGAAGCTGTTCGACGACATCGCTGCCATCGTCAGGCCGCTCGGCGTCAAGGTCATGGTTCGGCAGGTCAAGGAGAAGTTCGGAACGCTTCGGTTCTACTGGAGCGCGCCACTCGACAAGGTGAACGACGAAAAGGTCGAACGGGCCGTCGAACTGGCCGAGTTCCGCAGCGGATGCACCTGCGAAGCATGCGGTGCGCCCGGGCGTCTCGTGAATTCGGGTGGCTGGCACAACGTCGCCTGCGATGAGCATGCACGGCCAGGCTCCAAGCTCGTCAGGCGGGGTCCGGTCATCGGCCACTACACGTCACGTGGGACAACCCCTCGGGAGTGGTGGCTGATCACTTACGATCCAGTCAGCGACGCCGTCACCCACAAACAGATCACCGAAGAGGAATACAGGAAAGGAACCGAGAGATGACCCCAATCCAACCAAGGAAGACCGTGGCGATGCCATACTGGGCTTTCGCTGCCATCGCCAAGGCAGACATCCAGACGCTGCTCGACCGCTGCGAACATGAGAACATCCTGATCGAGCATTACGACCAGCCGACGGTCGTCATGATGAGCCACGATGCGTGGTTCAAGCTCGTCGCCGAACGGAATGCCGCAAGGCGTGAGCAGGCTGAGAAACCGGTCGAGAAGCCGGTCGAGCAGCCGACCGAAACCTGATCTTCATCTCGCGTCGAAGAAATCCACTAATGTGTCACGTCATCAGCAGGTTGTGGCCGCCGGCGGCTGCGATCTCCAGCACGCGCTTGGCGCTTTCCTGCCCGCGAATGTCGCGCAGATCCGGCAATGCCCCTGCCATTTTCGCGACCGCAGGCTCGGGCCGTGCCATCACCTGCGTGCCACGAAAATGATTGGCGAGCTGGATCAGCGAGCGCGGCGCCAGAATTTCGAGATCGCTGGCCGCCCAGGCCGCCTCCGAGCCGCAGGCGGCGGGGCAGATGAGGCCTTGCCCGCGCGCATTGGCGGAGATGGCGGCTGGCAGAACGCCCGCCACCGGCGTGATCGAGCCATCCAGCGCCAACTCGCCCAGCACGGTAAAACCTGCCAGCGCGTCCGAAGGCAACGCGCCGATGGCCGCCATGATGCCCAGCGCGATCGGCAGATCGTAGTGGCTGCCCTCTTTCGGCATGTCAGCCGGTGCCAGATTGACCGTGATGCGCTTGGCGGGAAGGGCAAGGCCAGATGCGATCAGCGCGGCGCGCACCCGCTCCCGGCTTTCCGCCACCGCCTTGTCCGGCAAGCCAACGAGAATGAAGGCGACGCCGCCGGGCGCGACCTGAACCTGAACATCGACCACACGGGCCTCGATGCCCTCAAATGAAACCGTCGAGACACGCGTCACCATCAGGCCAGCCCCTGCACCACTCGCGCGAGACTAGCGGGAAACTCCGCAAGCGACAAGAACAGAAAGTGAACTTTCTTTGAGCGATCCCTGGAAAGAAATCAGGCCTTGCCGGCCCCAAAGCGCGCCACCAACGCATCAACGAGATTGCCCACGCCGAAGCGCACAGGGTCGGTGGCAGGCAGGCTGTGCTCCTCTGACAGCCGCTCCAGATAGGCCTTGGCCTCGACTTCCCCCAACGCCTGCGTGTTGATGGCGATGCCGGTGCACGCGATGGCCGGGTTGGTCAGCATGCCGCAATGCACGGTGAGATCGATCACCTGCTGGATCGTCGGCAGCGGATGGGCCACACCGCGCATCGTCGTCCGGGTGGGCTCATGGCAGACGATGAAGGCATCGGGCTGCGCACCATGCAGCAGGCCCAGCGTCACGCCCGCAAAAGAGGGGTGGAACAGCGAGCCCTGCCCCTCGATCAGATCCCAATGGCCGGGCGCAGCCGCAGGCGAAATCCACTCGACAGCGCCCGAGATGAAATCCGCCACCACGGCATCGACCGCAACGCCGCGCCCAGAGATGAAGATGCCTGTCTGGCCCGTGGCGCAGAAAGCGGCATCCATGCCGCGGGCGCGCATCTCGCGCTCCAGCGCAAGTGCGGTGTATTTCTTGCCAGCCGAGCAGTCCGTGCCCACTGTCAACAACCTGAGGCCGCTGCGCTTGGTGCCCTTGCCGGTGGCAAAGACCTGATCGGTGTGGCGCACATCGAACAGCTTGCCGCCATGCTTTGCCGCAGCCGCAGCGATGGCTGGCCTTGAGGCGAGCCTGGCATGCAGCCCGCTGGCGACATCCATGCCTGCTTCCAGCGCCTGCACGATGGCATCAGTCCAGTGGTCCGGCAGCACGCCACCGGCATTGGCCACGCCGACGATGAGCGTGCGCACGCCTTTGGCGCTGGCCTCTGCGAGGCTCATCTCGGGGATGTTCAGATCAGCGCCACAACCTGGCAGGCGCCACTGGCCAAGGCACCATTCGGGCCGCCAGTCGACAATGCCCTGCGCTGTCTTGGCGGCCAGCTGGTCGCGGACATCGCCAAGGAACATCAGATAGGGCGGGTGGATTTGCATGGCATGTGTCCGCTGGCGAGATGAGTTTTGAGCACCACCATCATCGCGCTCCCGCCTCTCCAAAACCAATGCAAATTCTGCATGGCGATTCTCGGCGAAGCCACGCTAGGTTTGTCGCAACATGCAATGACACCGCATGACAGCCAGACAAGATACGGGAGCGCGCAGAACATGGATATTCGCTGGCTGCAGGATTTCCTCACCGTGGCGGAGACGGGCAATTTCACCCGCGCGGCCGAGCGGCGCAATGCCTCGCAGGCGGCCTTCAGCCGGCGCATCCAGTCGCTGGAAGCCTGGGTGGGCGCAGCGCTGATCGACCGGGGCATTCACCCCGCGCGGCTCACGCCTGCAGGCGAACAGTTCCGCCAGCATGCGGCATCCATCGTGCGCGCCACCATGGATGCGCGCAGCGACATTGCGGGTGACCCGCAGGCGCGGCGCGAGCATGTGCGCGTGGCGCTGCCCTATGCGCTGGCCACCTCGCAATTCGCACAATGGTGGCCGCGCTGGAGCCAGAGCCGCAAGCTAAGCTGCTCGGTCGTGCTCGGCAACATCGATGATCTGGTGACCTCGCTGATGTCGGACAGCGTCGACCTGATGCTGTGTTTCGAAAGCGCGCAGCAGCCGGTCTATCTTGATCCCGAAGGGTTCGAGCGGCTGCATGTCACTGATGACAGGCTGGTGCCCTATGCCAGCCGCGAGCTGATGAGCCGCCAGCATTTCGCGCTGCCGGGCCGGGCGGACAAACCCCTGCCGCTGCTGCTCTATACGCCGGGTGTTTATCTGGCGCGTCTGGTGGAGATGATGCTGGAATCCAGCAATGGCCATGTCATCGGCTCGCGCGTGATCGAAAGCGACATGAGCGATGTTCT
>JAYWHQ010000289.1:0-11834 GCA_043777655.1 Allobosea sp.
TAGAGCATGTCGCCCTGGCCCAGCAGCTGCTCGGCGCCCTGCTCGCCCAGAATGGTGCGCGAATCGATCTTTGATGTGACCTGGAACGAGATGCGCGTCGGGAAGTTGGCCTTGATCGTGCCAGTGATGACATCGACCGAGGGACGCTGCGTTGCGAGCACAACGTGGATGCCGGCGGCGCGCGCCATTTGCGCCAGGCGCTGGATGGTGCCCTCGATTTCCTTGCCGGCCACCATCATCAGGTCGGCCATCTCGTCGACGATCACCACGATGAAGGGCAGCGCGTCGAGGTCCATCTGCTGCTGCTCATAGACCGGCCCGCCGGTCGAGCGATCAAAGCCGGTCTGTACTTCGCGGGTGATGACCTCGCCCTTGGCGCGGGCTTCGGCGACGCGCTGGTTGAAGCCCTCGATGTTGCGCACGCCGAGTTTCGACATTTTCTTGTAGCGCTCTTCCATCTCGCGAACGGCCCATTTGAGCGCGACGACGGCTTTCTTCGGATCGGTGACGACAGGCGTCAGCAGATGCGGAATGCCATCGTAAACCGACAGCTCCAGCATCTTGGGGTCAACCATGATGAGGCGGCATTCTTCCGGGGTCAGCCGGTAGAGCAGCGACAGGATCATAGTGTTGATGGCGACCGACTTGCCCGAGCCGGTGGTGCCGGCAACCAGCAGATGCGGCATCTTCGCCAGATCGGTGATGACGGGCTCGCCGCCAATGGTCTTGCCAAGGCAGAGCGCCAGCTTGTGCTTGGACCCCTCGAAATCCTGGCTGGCCAGCAGCTCGCGCAGATAGACCGTCTCGCGCTTGGCATTGGGCAGTTCGATGCCCATCGCGTTGCGGCCGGGCACAACAGCGACGCGAGCCGAGACGGCACTCATCGAGCGGGCAATGTCATCGGCCAGCGAGATCACGCGCGAGGATTTGGTGCCGGGCGCCGGCTCCAGCTCGTAAAGCGTCACCACCGGGCCGGGGCGCACCTGCGAAATCTCGCCGCGCACGCCGAAATCTTCCAGCACGCCTTCGAGCAGGCTGGCATTCTGTTCCAGCGCATCGTTCGAGACCTGCGCTACGGCGGGTTTCTTCGGCTCGCTCAGGAAGTTGAGCGCGGGCAATTCGAAGGTGCCCTGATCCAGGAAGGAGGGCTGTGCCTCGCGCGCCATGCGCTTGCCGGGCCGGGGCGTGCCTGCGGGGGCCGCCACGCGGTGGGAGGTTTCCTCCTGCCAGGGTGCCGTGTCCGGCTCCACGACAGGCGCCGGGCGCATCGTGGCCCGCGCGATGACGGGTTCGGGCTGATAGAGTGGCTCGGGCGCGAAATGGGCAGTCGCCTGACGGGCAGAGCCGCCTTCAAGCGAGGGCTCGCGGCGAATCCGCCCTTGCGCCGGGGCAGGCACCGCACCAGCTGTCGCGAGTTTCGGGCTTCGGGGTGTAAGCCGGCGGCTGATCGCGCCGCGCAATGACATGACGCCATGCACAAGGCCGCCGAGCAGGATCACGCCAAAGCCCGGTTCATCGTTGCGCGGAGCTTCATGCTCGTCGGCTGCATCGGCCTCATCATCGGCGAGCTCGGGCTCGTCCTGCTCAAAACCAAAACCGGCGGCAGCTGTCAGCGCCAGAATGGCAATCGCGGCATAGGCAAAAGCGACAAAACCGCCCATCGCCGAGCCGGAAAGACCGAGGATCGTGCGCGTGCCGTTCAACAGCGCATCACCGGCCACACCGCCAAGTCCGGTCGGGAGCGGCCAGCGCGCGGTGACCGGCAGGGCGCTGGCAACAGCGGCAGCCGCCGCCACGCCAGCGACCCAGAGTGCCATGCGCAGCGCAAAACGCTCCAGAACATGGATGCGAATCAGCCGGTAGCTCCACGCCAGCAGCGGCGCGATCAGTGCAATCGAGGCCAGACCCAGCATCTGCATGGTCAGATCTGCCGCCATCGCGCCAGGGCGGCCCAGAATGTTCTGCACCTGGCCGCGCGTGGCGTTGTTCAGGCTCGGGTCATCGACCGACCAGGTGGCCAGTGAAGCCAAAAGCAGCCCGCAGAAGCACAGCAGCGCGATGCCGCCAATTTCGGCTGCACGGCGCACCAGAAAACCGCGAACAGCATCGGGCAGATAGTCGATCAGGGAACGGGAGCGTCGGATGGTGCGCATGGGTCCAGCAGCAGATGCAGCGGGTCCGGCGTCAGGCCGCGACCTTCGAAACAGCAACCTAGGCCTTGGCGGTTAAGGGCTGCTTAACCTTGCAGGCCAGATTGCATCTGGCTGCATCTTCGGGGTCACTTGACGGTTTCGATCCATTTGCCGTCGGCCGAGAACACCACATAGCCCCCGACATCATGGCGCGGAGGAATGCCGACGCGAATGTCGACGTGGGGAACGCCCTGCTTCGGTCGCCAGAAAGGCTCGCCCGACCAGAAACGGATGCCATGCACGATCGCACCTGGAAGTGGAACCTGGGCTTTCGCCTTGGTCAGCATGGCTTCGATGGTGGCCTTGTCGAGCCGGGTGAGGTCGCCCAGCTGGAATGAAGATCGCAGATTGGTCATCGCAACGGCGCGCGAAGAGGTTTCCTTCAGGCCCCTTTCCGTCAATTCCACCTCGAACGTTGCGCCGGGCGCGGTCGGCGAGAGCATGGACAGACGCGCCCGGCTGTCACTGAAACGAAGTTCCACAATCTTGCTGTCGGCACCGTAGGATGAACTGAATTTCGCAATCCCGGCAAGGACAGTGTCAGAACTGAACGGATCAACCTTCGGGCGCAGGCTGCGCGGTAGGAAAACCGAGACCACCTCGCCATTGGTGCTGACCTTGACGATGGTTCGCTCGGCGAAATCTTCCCCGATAAGTGGAATCTGACGGCGCGAGTCGACCATCTGGACTTCCCACAGCACCTGCGGTGATCCAACGGCGACGCGCTCCTTGGTGGCCTTGGCGATCATGATGCGCGGATGGCCGGATGGTTCCTTCTCGCGTGCGGCCTTGAGGATCAAAGGCGCCTTGCTGACATCGACCTCGTCCAGCGTGAAGGGAAGGTTGCCGTTGTTGCGGATGAGTTCAATGTTCGGACTGTCGATGAAGTCGCGACGGAAGGTGCCGCCGTCCCAGAGCCAGGCGGTCTGCGCCGTCGGGCTCGCCTGCGATATGGCAGTCATTTTCACGGAGCTTGCCGAGAGGTCGATTTCGTAGACGACAGGTCTCGCACCGACAATCGTCCGGAAGGACGCCTGCGCATCAGCCAGCGGCCAGTCATCCTGCACAAGGAAATTGCGGTTCCGGCCCCGGTTGGTCTGCGAAATGTCCACACCCATGATGCGGCCATCCGCCGATGCGGTGGCGGAGGCGCTTTCGCGCGGGCTTGTCACGCTGATGCTCCAGCGCACTTCGCCATGTGCTGGACTGGGCAGGAGCGTGACGAGCCTGGCGATGCGCACGGAGCTCACCTGCCCCGGATCATCGAGTTTCACGCGCTCTTTCGCCGCATCAAGGGTCGGCCAGAGCCGGTCGAGCGGCACCGAGGCCAGTCTGAAGAAGCCCGTTTCGATGTTGGCAACGGGCGAGGAAGGCCGTTCCGCGCGTGGCCCGGCAACAAAATGAAATGTCGCTGACAGGATGGCCTTGTAGCTGATGCGCCATTTGTCGATCCGCGCCCCGCCTTCGGCCGCACGCGCCAGCACCTCGATCGCATCAGACCGGATCACGATTTCTGCGACATCGATGTCGGAGCCGAATTTCTCCACCAACTGCGACCAGCCCTTCTGGAACATGGCCTGATCGTTGAGATAGTTGGGTGTTGCCGTGAAGCCGGGCTGGATCGATGCCAGCACGAACAGAGCCAGAAGAATGAGCCTCATCGCGACCTCCTCTGCGTTGACCTAACGTCGCATGAGATCGGCGATTGTGCAAACCCTTCGCGGACAGATGTTTCCCGAAACGAAAACACCCCGGCCAGTCTGGCCGGGGTGTCGCTTTTGGTGCCACTGTGCTCAGGCCAATCGCCCGAGCGATCTCACATGTTGTAGGCGCGCTCGCCATGCTCGGCGATGTCGAGGCCTTCGCGCTCGGCATCGGGCGAGATGCGCAGGCCCACGATCACATCGACGACCTTGTAGAGGATGAAGGAGCCAACGCCCGACCAGACGATGGTGAGCGCGACAGCCTTCACCTGCGCCATGAAGGCGGTGCCGAAGACATAGGTGGCAGTCGTCAGTTCGCCCGGCTTGGAGGCATAATCCGGGATGCCTGCGCCGCCGAGATCCTGGCTGACCAGAATGCCGGTGGCGAGCGCACCCAGGATGCCGCCGACACAATGGATGCCGAAGACATCCAGCGAGTCGTCATAGCCCAGCGCGTTCTTGACCGTGGAGCAGAAGACGAAGCAGACGCTGCCGGCCACGAGGCCGAGCACGATGCAGCCCATCGGGCCACCGAAGCCCGAAGCAGGAGTGACGGCGACCAGACCCGCCACAGCGCCCGACACCATGCCAAGCAGCGAGGGCTTGCCCTTGGCCGCCCATTCCACGAACAGCCAGGCCACAGCCGCTGCCGCAGTCGCGACGAAGGTGTTGATCATGGCCAGGCCCGCAGTGCCATTGGCCTCGAGGTTGGAGCCGGCATTGAAGCCGAACCAGCCCACCCAGAGGAGCGCTGCGCCAATCATGGTCATGGTCAGCGAATGAGGAGCCATCAGCTCTTTGCCATAGCCGATGCGCTTGCCGAGCAGGACACAGCCAACCAGGCCCGCAATGCCGGCATTGATGTGAACGACGGTGCCACCGGCAAAATCGAGCGCACCCCACTGGAAGATCATTCCGGCATCGGCATTGACCGCATCCAGCTTGGCCTGCGCGGCCGCCTTGGCGGTGGCGTCTGTTGCGGCAGCGAGCGCCTTGGCTGCATCACCCACGGCGTCCGGACCGGCCCAATACCACACCATGTGCGCGATCGGCAGGTAGATGAAGGTGACCCAGAGCACCATGAACAGCACCAGCGCCGAGAACTTCATGCGTTCGGCAAAGGCGCCGACGATGAGCGCCGGCGTGATGGCGGCAAAGGTCATCTGGAAACAGATGTAGACGAATTCAGGAATCACGACGCCATTCGAGAAGGTCGCGACATTGGAGTTGGCATCGACGCCCCTCAGGAAGGCCTTGGAGAAGCCACCGACATAGTCGTTGAGGCCGCCGCCATTGGTGAAGGCCAGCGAGTAGCCGTAGAACACCCAGAGCAGGCAGACGATGCAGACGATGGCGAAAACCTGCGTCAGCACCGACAGCATGTTCTTGGAGCGGACAAGGCCGCCATAGAACAGGGCCAGGCCCGGAATGGTCATCAGCAGCACGAGGATCGTGGCGATCATCATGAAGGCGGTGTCGCCCTTGTTGGGCACGGGTGCCGCAGGCGTTTGCGCCAGCGCGACGCCGGCCGATGTGGCAGCGAGCGCAAGGCCGGTCAGGCCTGCCCGCAGGGTTGTGCGAAATGTCATCGCGGAAATCTCCTCAGAATGTCTGTCAGGGATGGGTGCACGGGCGAGCAACGCCTCAGAGCGCATCGCCATCGGTTTCGCCGGTGCGGATGCGAACGGCTTTCTCGAGCGAAGAGACGAAAATCTTGCCATCGCCGATCTGGCCGGTGCGGGCAGCGCCCGTCACGGCTTCGATCACCTTGGCCACGAGGTCATTGGACACAGCCACCTCGATCTTGATCTTCGGCAGAAAGCTCACGGCGTATTCCGCACCGCGATAGATCTCGGTGTGGCCCTTCTGGCGGCCATAGCCCTTGACTTCAGTCACAGTCAGGCCGTGCACGCCGATCGAGGTCAGCGCATCGCGCACCTCCTCCAGCTTGAACGGCTTGATGATAGCCATCACGATTTTCATGTCTGGGTCACCCCACGTTACGCCGCCTGGACATGAGCCCTGGCCGGCTGTTGCCGGACACGCGCCCGGTTGGCCCGCGCGCGCAACGTTCTGGTAATCAATTGGCGTGCCAACCGGGGATGCTGCATCAAGCACAGGCAAAATACCTGAAATCAGGCAACGAGCGTCGAGGCGCAGGAACTAGAATGCCCTAAAATCAGGCATATGCCTTTTTCGTGCGCAGAACCGCCTCAAGCCAGATCGGGCCGGTCGCGCACAAGGCCCTCCTGCGCAACCGAGGCCACCAGCTCGCCCTGTCGGTTGAAGATCAGGCCGCGCGAAAATCCGCGCCCGCCGGTGGCCGATGGGCTGTCCTGCGCATAGAGCAGCCATTCATCGGCGCGGAAGGGCCGGTGGAACCAGAAGGCATGATCGAGACTGGCCGCCTGGATCGAACGCTCGAACACCGTGCGACCATGGGCGATCAGGCTTGAATCCAGCAAGGTCATGTCAGAGGCATAAGCCAGCACGGCCTGATGCACCGCAGGATCATCCGGCAGGCGCTGGGTGGTGCGAATCCAGACATTGAAGCTGGGCTTGCGCTTCTCGCGCGTCGCATAACGGTCAAACTCCACCGGCTTCAGCTCGATGGGGCGCTCCTTGGCATAATAGGCGCGCACGGGCTCTGGCATCAGCGGCAGGATGTTCTGCTTGATCTCCTGTTCGCTGGGCAAATCTTCCGGCATGGGCACGTTCGGCATGGTGATCTGGTGGTCGAAGCCGGTTTCGGCTGTCTGGAACGAAGCCGACATGGCGAAGATGGCCGCGCCGTGCTGGATGGCCAGCACACGGCGGGTGGCAAAGGAGCGGCCGTCCCGCAACCGGTCGACCTCGTAGATGATCGGCACCTTGGGGTCGCCCGGCAGCAGGAAATAGGCATGCAGAGAATGCGGCTGGCGGCCATCCACCGTGCGGCAGGCGGCCACCAGCGCCTGGCCGATCACCTGCCCGCCAAAGACGCGCTGCCAGCCGACTTGCGGGCTGCGACCGCGGAACAGGTTGCGCTCGAGCGGCTCAAGATCAAGTATGGACAACAGATCATCGACGGCGCTTGTCATCAGGCAGTCTTTCTTCATCAGCGAACCGGGCTGGTTGCGGGTGTGATCTGGGGCGAGGGTGCCGGTGCCGTCAAGCGAGGAACGAGCAAGTGTCATGCGCCAGGTGAAGAAGACCCCCACTGTTTCCAAAGGCTCGACGGCACCCTTCAGCGAACAGTCCGCAGCGCTCTGGTCGATCATGATTGCAGGCGGCGGCATTGCCGGGCTGTCGCTGGCCTTGGCCCTCAGGCAATCGCTGGGGCGTGCAGCCACCATCACGCTGGCTGATCCGGGGCTGGCTTCGCCGCCACGTGACGCTGGCCGTGCCTATGCCATTGCCGCTGCCGGGCGGCGCATGTTCGAGGCTTTGGGCGTCTGGGGCGAAATCGCCGTGACCGCCGAGCCGATCCTTGAAATGCGCGTTACTGACAGCCGCATGCGCGACGTGGTGCGGCCTGTGTTTCTGACCTTCGACGGATCAGACCCGCGCGAGGGCGACGCACAGGAGCCTTTTGCCCATATGGTTGAGGATGTGAAGGTCAGCACCGTGCTGCGCCGTGCCTGCGAGGCTGCGGGCGTCGTGCTGACCGGAGA
This sequence comes from Allobosea sp., assembly GCA_043777655.1. GTDB lineage: Bacteria > Pseudomonadota > Alphaproteobacteria > Rhizobiales > Beijerinckiaceae > Allobosea. The sequence goes on from JAYWHQ010000289.1 coordinate 7,549, forward strand.
GAAAGTCAGCGGGTTTCGTGTCGATGAGCCGGGCATCGAGGCAACTTTGTCAGGCGGCACGGTCCAGCGGCTGACGCTGCTGGTGGCCGCCGATGGCGCGCGCTCGGCCTTGCGGGCGCAGGCGGGTATTGGCTGGACGGGCTGGTCCTATCCGCAATCGGGGCTGGTTGCGACGCTGACCCATGAGCGCGACCACGAGGGCCGCGCGATGGAGCATTTCCTGCCATCTGGCCCCTTTGCCATCCTTCCGCTGCGGGCAGGCGGCGCGTTCGGCCATCGCTCATCGATCGTCTGGACCGAGCGCAGCGCCGATGTCGCGGCTTTGCTTGCGCTGGATGCAGACGACATTCTGGCCGAGATCGAGAGCCGCTTCGGGCTGGAGCTCGGCGACATTGCGCTGGAAACCGGCGTGAAGGCCTATCCGCTGTCCTTCGGCGTGGCGCGGCAATTCGTGGCCCCGCGTCTGGCACTGCTGGGCGATGCGGCGCACGCCATCCACCCGATTGCCGGCCAAGGGCTCAACCTCGGGCTGAAGGATGCAGCTGCGCTGGCTGAAGCCATCGTCGATGCTGCGCGGCTGGGGCTGGACCCCGGCACGCAAGATGTTCTGGTGCAGTACCAGCAGGCACGCCGGGCCGAGACTGTCGCGATGGGCGCGGTAACGGATGGTCTGAACCGGCTCTTTTCAAATGACAGCACGCCGCTGAGGCTGGCCCGTGATCTCGGCCTCGGGCTGGTCGAGCGCATGCCCGCGCTCAAGCGCTTCTTCATCGGGCAGGCCGCCAATGCGGAGAATGGGCCGCGTCTCCTGCGTGGCGAGGCGCTCTGAAAAGCGCAGTCTGGTTCGCATTCCGTGATTGCGAGCGGAGCGAAGCAATCCAGAGCAACAGCGCCACAAGGCTGGGTTGCTTCGCTGCGCTCGCAATGACGCTCTGGCCTCACTCGAGGTTGCGGGCTTCCTCGGGGAGCATGATCGGGATGCCGTCCCGGATCGGGTAGGCCAGCCGGGCAGCGCGGCTGATCAGCTCCTGCGCCTTGGCATCATATTCCAGCGTCGCCTTGGTCAGCGGACAGACCAGCAGTTCGAGCAGTTTGGGGTCGATCTTCATTGCGCCGGAGCCTGTGGCCGCTGTGCCTTGAATTGTGTCGCTCATTGTCGGGTCCTCAGATGTCACTGGCGCGGCGCACGCGCGGCAGGTCAGCCAGAAGGCCAGCCGCCACCATCAGCTTTGGCAGAGTCAGGCCTGACTTGGCAATCGCCTCGACGGTTGCCTTTGTGCGGGCGGCTTCTGCGCCGCGCGCGTGGAGCCAGTCCGCGATCATGTCGCCAGAGGCAGGCATGGCCGCAATCTCGCCGGTGAGCCCGGCATGGGCATCCACCAGCGTATCAACAGCGCGGTCGCGCGCCATGCGCTCATAGTCATCGCTGGCGGGCACGGCTGTCGAAGCCTGGATCAAAGCGCTCAGGCCAAAGGTCTTGTCGACCGCAAAATAGGCTGATGCCACCTGCGCGATCGGCTGGCCGATGCGCTGGGCCGTGTCGATGATGTCAGGCGCCGCCTTCAGCACCGGCAGGTTTGCGATGCGCTGGGCGAGCGCATCCGGCACATTCTGGACGGCAAGGCTGGCCAGCTGCAATGTCCGGCTTTCGGCCATGTCGGCTGGCAAGGCGACTGTCAGCGCGGCCGTCAGCTGGGCGATGCCTTCCCGGTAATGCGCCACGGCGGACTCGATGGTGCCCGGCCTGGCAATGCCGCGCCGCAGGAACCACGCCATGCGCGAGGTCACAAGCTCTTGTGCTGAGGCATAGAGTGCCGCTTGCGTCTTGCCGCTCACCTTGGTGTCGAGTGCATCAATGGCGCCATTGAGCGCGATCAGATCGTAGGAATCGCGCGCAATCGCGTAGGCGGCCGCGATGGCAGGAACATCTGCGCCGGTCTGCGCCGTCAGCTGGCTGATGATCGCTGGACCGCCACGGTTGATGATGGCGTTGGCGAGCTGTGTCGCCACGATCTCGCGACGCAGCTTGTGGCCAGCGATTTCTGCCGCATAGCCCTCGTTGAGCGCCTTGGGGAAATAGCGCACCAGCTCGAACTTGAGATACGGATCATCCGGCACGGTGCTCTCGACCAGGGCGTCGTGCAAAGCAAGCTTGGCATAGGCCAGCAGCACGGCGGTTTCAGGCCGTGTCAGGCCTTCTCCCTTGGCTTCCCGCACGGCCAGAACAGTGTCCGACGGCAGATACTCGACGGCGCGGTCCAACCGCCCTGCCTGTTCCAGCGAGCGCATCAGCTGGCGCAGGGCCGGCAGTTCGGAAGGCCCGCGCGCCTCGCTGAGCGAGAGCGCCAGCGACTGCAGATAGTTGTTGCGCAACACCAGCAGCCCGACCTCGTCGGTCATGCTGGCCAGCAGCGCGTTGCGTTTTTCGGCGGTCAGGCGACCGTCGCGCTCGGGGACGGCGAGCGCAATCTTGATGTTGACCTCGACATCTGAGGTGTTGACGCCGGCCGAGTTGTCGATGGCATCGGTGTTGAGCCGCACGCCATGGCGCGCTGCCTCGATGCGGCCGCGCTGGGTGGCGCCGAGATTGGCGCCTTCGCCGATCACCTTGGCGCGCAAGTCCTGACCGGTGATGCGGATCGCATCATTGGCGCGGTCGCCCACCTGCGCATCGCTCTCATCCGAGGCGCGGATATAGGTGCCGATGCCACCGAACCAGAGCAGGTCCACCTGCGCTTTCAGGATCGCGATCATCAGCTCCTGCGGCGGCATCTCGGGTTTGCTCAAGCCCAGCATGGCGCGCACTTCCGGTGACAGCGGAATGCTCTTGGCCGCGCGCGAGAAGACGCCGCCACCTTTCGAGATCAGGCTCTTGTCATAGTCCGCCCAGCTGGAGCGCGGCAGGTTGAACATGCGCTGGCGCTCGGTGAAGCTTGAGGCCGCGTCAGGCGTCGGGTCGAGGAAAATATCGCGATGGTCGAAGGCTGCGATCAGCTTGATGGCCGGTGAAAGCAGCATGCCATTGCCGAAGACATCGCCCGACATGTCGCCGACACCGGCCACGGTGAAAGCCGTCGTCTGGATGTCCACATCCATCTCGCGGAAATGGCGTTTCACTGCTTCCCAGGCACCGCGTGCGGTGATGCCCATTTTCTTGTGGTCATAGCCCTGGCTGCCGCCGGAGGCGAAAGCGTCGCCCAGCCAATGGCCCTTTTCGAGCGAAAGCGCGTTGGCCGTGTCGGAGAAGGTCGCCGTGCCCTTGTCGGCGGCGACCACGAGATAGGGATCATCGCCATCATGGCGCACGGTAAGGGCGGGCGGCACGATGGTCTCGCCATCGAGATTGTCGGTCAGCTCCAGCAGGGTCCGGATGAAGATGCGATAGGCTTCCGTGCCTTCCGCCAGCCAGGCCTGCCGGTCGGGGCTCGGTGGCAGCTGCTTGGGGAAGAAGCCGCCCTTGGCACCCACCGGCACGATGACGGCATTCTTGACCTGCTGCGCCTTGACCAGGCCCAGCACCTCGGTGCGGAAATCCTGTGGCCGGTCCGACCAGCGCAGGCCGCCGCGCGCCACCATACCGAAGCGCAGATGCACGCCCTCGACACGGGGCGAATAGACAAAGATTTCGTAGAGCGGGCGCGGCAGCGGCAACCCCTCGACCTTCTGGCTCTCGAATTTGAACGAGATCGTGCCGCGCGGATGGCCGTCTGTGCCGATCTGGAAGAAATTGGTGCGCAGCATCGCATCAACCAGGTTGACCATGCGGCGCAGGATGCGGTCATCATCAAGGCTGGTGACGCTGACGAGTGCGGTGTCGATGGTGCCGCGGGCCTCGTGCATTGCGGTTTCGCGGGCGGTGACGCTGTGGCGTGGGTCAAACTTGGCGACAAACAGCTTCACGAGATCGGCGGCGATGCCGGCATGGCGGGCCAGCGCATCGGCGATGTAATCCTGCGCATAGGGCGCGCCCGCCTGCCTCAGATAGCGGCCCATGGCGCGCATGAGCGCCGCCTCGCGCCAGGCAAGACCAGCTTGCGGCACCAGCAGGTCAAACCGGTCGGATTCGCTCAGGCCGCGGAACTGCGCCATCAGCGAGGCCTCGATGGCCGGGTTCAGTGTCTCGACATCGATGCTGCTGCCATTGGCAGGCTCCAGCGCCATGTCATGCAGCCAGACGCGGCCCGCATCCGCCGTCCCAGTGGGCAGGATGCGATAGGTGCGCTCGTTGACGACCGAGAAGCCCATGTTCTCGAGCAGCGGCACGCGGGCCGACAGCGCAATCGCGT
>JAYWHQ010000290.1:0-11746 GCA_043777655.1 Allobosea sp.
CCGCTGTGGAGATTGCAGCCGCCGGTCTTGCGCTGATGTATGTGGAACGGACGCAGCTTGGCGTGCGCCCGCCCCTGTCGCCGCCACTGCGCGAGCAACCCGATGCAGCGATGCAGATCGATGCGGCCACGCGCGCCAATCTCGAACTGATGCGCACCCTGTCAGGCGCCCGTGCGGGCTCGCTGCTGGCCATGATCGACCGCACGGTCACTTCCAGCGGTGGACGCCTGCTGGCCGAGCGGCTGGCGGGTCCACTGACAAACCTCGCCGACATTGCGCAACGCCATGACAGCGTCGCGTTTTTTCGGTCGGAGCCGGGGTTGCGCGAGGATGCGCGCAAGGCCCTGTCTGGCATTGGCGATCTGTCGCGTGCCCTGTCGCGGCTTGCACTCGCGCGCGGCGGCCCGCGTGATCTGCTGGCCCTTGGGCAGGGACTTGTCGCTGCCCATGCCGTGGCCGCGCGCCTTCGGGCAGGCCCGGAATTGCCAGCGCTCATGGCCGAGGCTGTCGCCTGTCTTGAGCAATTCGATGTCGTGATGGCCCACAGGCTGCTGGCCACTCTGGCTGACGAGGTGCCGTTGTCGCGCCGCGATGGTGGCTTTGTGCGGACTGGTTTCGATGCGGAACTGGATGAGTTGCGGCTTCTTCAAGTTGATTCCCGCAAGGTGATTGCCGCCCTGCAGGGGCGTTATGCGGCTGATACCGGCGTCAGGCAGCTCAAGATCAAGCACAACAATGTGCTGGGTTTTTTTGTCGAGGTGCCGCAGGTCGCAGGCGAGGGTTTTCTGGCAGCGCCATGGCGTGACGTTTTCGTGCATCGCCAGACGATGGCCGACGTCATGCGCTTTACCAGTGTCGAGCTGGGTGAGCTCGAGTCGCGCATTGCCTCGGCGGCAGACCGTGCCTTGCGGCGCGAGGCCGGGTTTTTTGACGAGCTGCATGCGCTGGTCATGGCCCATGCCATGGCGATCAAGTCCGTTGCCGATGCGCTGGCGCAGATAGATGTCGCAGCTGCACTGGCGGAACTCGCTGCTGATCTGGGCTGGTGCCGCCCCCAGATCGAAGACACGCTTGCCTTCACCATCGAAGGCGGGCGCCACCCGGTGGTGGAGGCGGCCCTCAGGCGCGACGGCAAGAGCTTCATCGCCAACAGCTGCGATCTTTCCGGTTCACCGGATGCAGGCGGCGGCGCGATCTCGCTGGTCACCGGCCCAAATATGGCTGGCAAATCCACCTTCCTGCGCCAGAACGCGCTGATCGCGATTCTGGCGCAGATGGGTTCCTATGTGCCCGCGACCTCGGCACGCATCGGCATTGTCGACCGGCTGTTCAGCCGCGTCGGCGCGGCTGACGATCTGGCGCGTGGCCGCTCCACCTTCATGGTCGAAATGGTCGAGACCGCCGCGATTCTCAATCAGGCGGGCTCGCGCGCGCTGGTCATTCTGGACGAAATCGGGCGCGGCACGGCAACTTTTGACGGGTTGTCGATTGCATGGGCCGCCATCGAGCATCTGCACGAAAGCAATGGTTGTCGTGCGCTGTTTGCCACGCATTATCATGAGCTGACCGCCTTGGCCGAGCGGCTCGCGCGCGTCAGCAACGCGACCATGCGCGTCACCGAATGGAACGGTGATGTCGTGTTCCTGCACGAGGTTGTGGCAGGCGCGGCCGACCGCTCCTATGGCATTCAGGTTGCACGGCTGGCGGGGCTGCCGCCTGCCGTCGTCGAGCGGGCGAAGGCCATCCTGCATGAGCTGGAAAAGACCGAGCGCGAGAAGCCTATGGCGGCTCTCGTCGACGATCTGCCGCTGTTCGCAGCGCCCGTTCAGCGCGCACATCCGCAAGCCACCCCTCAGGCTGATCTGGTCGGTGAGGCGCTGGCCACGCTTGATCTTGATGATCTGACACCGCGCCAGGCGCTGGAAGAGCTTTATCGCCTCAAGCGGCTGGCAGGCGCAGCCAGGCGCTGATCCCGGAAGCCGCTGCCACGCCTGTGGCGAAGCTCGCCTGCAGCAGGTAGCCCCCGGTGGGCGCCTCCCAATCCAGCATCTCGCCAGCCGCGAAGACGCCAGGCAGTCCCTTCAGCATGAAATGCTCGTCCAGTTCGGAGGACGCAATGCCACCGGCACTGGAGATGGCGCGCGCTATCGGGCTGATGCCGGTCAGGCGCAAGGGTGTGGCCTTGATGGCAATAGCCAGCGCCTCGGCATCTTTTGGCGGGGGCCCATCCAGCGCCTCGCGCAGGATCGAGAGGGCCACCGGCGAAAGGCCCGCCACCTTGCGCAGGTGGTTGGACAGGCTCTGGCTGCCGCGTGGCTTTGCCAGCTGCCGCACCAGCATCTCGCGGGTCACATCGGGCCGCAGATCGAGCATCACGGTCGCCTGTCCATCACGCAGGACGGCATCACGCAAGGGGCCTGAGAGCCCATAGACAGCACCGCCTTCGATGCCGGCCTCGGTCACCATCATGTCACCCCGGCTTTGCGCGGCATCGAATGACAGGGCGATGCGCTTCAAGGGCGTTCCGGAAAAGCGCTGCCGGTGATGTTCTGACCACGTCAGGCTGAATCCGCAATTGGCCGGCTGCAACGGGCGCACATCAATTCCACGCCCCATGAGCAGCTCTGTCCAGGCACCATCTGATCCCATGCGCGGCCAGCTCGCGCCGCCGAGTGCCAGCAAGGTTGCGGCAGGCTGCAGCAGCGACTCGGCTCCATTGGTGCTGACGAACCGCAAGCTCCCGTCCGCCGTCCAGCCCAGCCAGCGCTGGCCAAGCTGGAAGCTCACGCCAAGCGCCGTCAGATGCCGCAACCAGGCGCGCAGCAGCGGCGAGGCCTTGAAGCCCTGCGGAAACACGCGCCCACTGGAGCCGATAAAGGTCGTCTCGCCATGGGCCTCGCTCCAGTGGCGCAAGGCTTCTGGCGGGAAGGCCATGATGGCTTCAGTCAGCCAGGGCTGCGCCACACCGTAGCGTGCCATGAAGGCTGGCAGATCCTCGCTATGGGTGAGGTTCAGTCCGCCGCGACCGGCCAGCAGGAACTTGCGGCCCGGCGAGGGCATGCGGTCAAAAATGGTGACCCTGTGGCCGGCTTCCGCCAGCTTCTGCGCCGCGATCAGGCCTGCCGGACCTGCGCCGATGACGACCACGCCAGCATGGCTTTGAACAACAGGACTTTCATTCGCTGACGCCACGGCCTCAATTGCCGAAGATGGTGTTCAGCTGCGCGCCGACGCGGATGAAGGTGGTGCGCTTGGGCACCTCCTTCAGGCGCGTGGCGCCGATATAGGTCATCATCGAACGCACCCCGCCCATGATCTCCTGCATCGTGGCCTCGACCGGCCCGCGATAGGGCACCTCGACTGTCTTGCCCTCGGAGGCGCGATACTTGGCGACGCCGCCCGCATGCTTGTTCATCGCGGTGTCGGAAGACATGCCGTAGAATTGCATGGCAACAGGCGTTTTCTCGCCGTCTATGGTCTCAAAGCGAAGTTCGCCCTCGCATTCATCGTGGCCAGCCAGCATGCCACCCAACATCACGAAATCGGCGCCCGCCCCATAGGCCTTGGCCACATCGCCCGGCACCGTGCAGCCGCCATCGCCACAAACCTGCCCTTTCAACCCGTGTGCGGCATCGGCGCATTCGATGATCGCCGACAGCTGCGGATAGCCGACGCCGGTCATCTTGCGTGTGGTGCAGACCGAGCCCGGTCCGATGCCCACCTTGACGATATCAGCGCCTGCCAGAACCAGTGCCTCCGTCATGTCGCCGGTGACGACATTGCCCGCCATGATGACGGAATCGGGATTGGCATCGCGGGTGCGCTTGACCATGTCGATGAAGGCCTCGGTGTAGCCATTGGCGACATCAAGGCAGATCATCGGCACCGTGACCTGCTTCTTCACAGCAGCCAGCTTGTCCTGATCGGCCTCGTTGGTGCCGATCGTGTAGAAGCTGTTGGCGCTGTCTTCCGAGCGCAGGAAAGCCACCAGCTCCTCGACGCTGTAATACTTGTGCAGGGCCACCATTGCGCCAACTCGTTTCAAGGCGCGCGCCATGCTCATCGTGCCGACCACATCCATGTTGGCGGCGATCAGCGGAAAGCCGGTCCAGCCATTTTTCGCATGACGGAACGGCACGGAGCGTTCGATCGCCACACCGCTGCGGCTGGCCAGAGTCGAGCGTTTGGGCCTGATCAGGACGTCACGAAAATCCAGCTTCGGGTCATTCTCGATCCGCATCCGCGCATTCCCTCAGTGTTGTGTCCGGTTGCCTGAGACCGCAGCATACGGCGCATTGTCTTGCGACAGGCTTGGCTCGTCCGGTGAAGTGCCGTCAACCAGATCCATGGCATTGACCATATCCGAGACACGTCCCGCAGACGCATACCAGAGAGCAACCTGTCTGAAATTGTCCACAAGCCAGGCCATGGCCAATTGAACCTGCTGGAAAGCGGGCCCCAGGCTCACGAGATCGCCCAGCGACATGTCGCCAGCGAGATATTTGGGCGTGGCAAGCGCAGTGGCGATGATCGGCACAAGAACGCCGCTGCCATTCGCCACCCAGGTCAGGCGGACATGGTAGCGGATCATGATGAGTGAACGATCCAGCACGAGTTTGTAGGTGGCAAGCACCGAGCGAGCCGCATCAGGGCCGCCATTTTCTGCCGCGATCCGCTCGGCATGTTCGCGCACGCGCGTCAGCTCAAACCGCAAAAGCGCCTCGGCCTCATTGCGTTTCGTGATGGCTGGCACGAGCGGGCGACCGATGAACCAGGTGAGCAGGCTGAGCGCGATGCCGTAAACGAGCGCTGCCAGAACCATGAATGCCGGGATCGTGTAGGTTGTCCCGTCCGCCTTGAAGGACCAGGAGCCGCCGACACTCCACAGCACGCCAATGAACGTGATCGCTGCCAGCAGGGCCGAGAACCAGCCAATGGCAAAATCCACCAGCGGCTCCACGGACATGCGCACATCATCGGCAATACGATACTCCGGATTGGCGGGCTCGATGTCATGTCGTTGGAGCCGGTAGTAGCGGCTCTCTGCAAGCCAGCGCTCGGACAGCGTTGCCACGATCCATGCGCGCCACGTTGCCTGGAGCGTTTCACGCGACCAGACGACAAGCGCGCCCGCTGCAGCGGCACCAATGACGATCAATGGCAAAAGCCAGAGAACAGCGATGGCGCGCGCCCCTTCCTTTTTTTCCAGCGCATTGAAAAGAGCGCTTTGCCAGCGGTTGACCGAGAAATTGACGCACAGGACGAGCACGAGCCCGACAGCCAAAAGTGCAAACAGAATCCACGCGCGAGCGCGGCGCTCGCCTGTCCAGAATGTTCTGGCCAGCCGCCAGAAACGTTGCCAGACAACAAGCCGATCAAGATCGGAAAAGGGCACAAAGGCAGGTCCGGATAACATATCAATCCCGAAAATCAGCCTCTGGAGGGCATTGTCACAATACCGACACCCAGAAACGGGCTGGCGGGAACGAGGTCAAGCAGAATCAGGCTTTTGGCGAGGTCCTCGGCACGAGGCCTCTTGCATCGCGCACAACGGGGACGCATGTAGTCCATACGAGATGAACATCGCCGTCTCGGTATAGCGGATGCCATGCTGGAGACTGAGATGCTTAACACCTGGGATGTGTTCTGGGGTCTGCGGATCGAGCAATGCCCTTGCGACGTGCATTTCGTCGAGTGGCTTGAAGAGACAGCTGCTACAGGCAAGACGATTTACCATTTCGGTTCCGGCGGGCACCATTACGTAGGCATCCGCTGTGCTGAACCTGAGCTGAACAATCCCGTGCTGTCGATCACGGCCTCGACACCGGAATACGAATCCTGGATCAAGCTCGCCAAGGACCAGCCCGAGCTGACCAAGATGTATTCCTGCTATTTTGGCGACATTTACACCAGCAACGCAAAACTCCTGCCGCGCTTCGACATCGTCACGCTGTTCCACTCCTGCGAGTTCCGGAACGAGAAGAACGATGCTTATTGCGCGTTGACGGACCTTGAAGTGATGCAGCTCTTCACCGACCAGACCGAGGTTGGTGGCTACATCCTGTTCTACACTGGCTCATTTGCCTTTGCCTCGGCCGAACCGATCATTGCGCAATGGGCGACGACCCGCAGTGTCGAAAAAGTCGGGCTGTTCAAGACATTGCTGGTCTATCGCAAGACCTGAGACTGAAGACGCGTGGCTTGAGAGCCGAGGTAAGGCAAGGCCGACAAAGCATGTTCCTTACAATCGCCACTGGCCCGCATCATGTCTGACCCTCGTTACACTGCTGATGCCGTGCCAGGCAGTCGAAAGCGCAGCCGTTTATGGTGGCTCGGCCCGCTGGCCAGCATCGTCATATTTGTATCGTCCATCGTTGTGCTCTGGCTTATTGTCCGCGAGATCGAGCCTGATGATCTCAGGAATGCATTTTCCCACACAAGCCGCGAGCAACTGCTCATCGCTGCGGGTTTCGCCGCACTGAGCTATCTTCTGCTTTCGGGCTATGACGCGCTGGCGCTCAAGCGATTGGGATTGTCGATTCCTTTTGGCACGACCGCGCTGGGCTCTTTCAGCAGCTACGCCGTGAGTTTCACTCTGGGCTTCCCGCTCGTGACAGCTGGCTCGGTGCGTTACTGGGTCTACTCACCACGCGGTGTGCGCACGAGTGAAATCGCCAGCCTGACGATCATCGCAGGCCTCACCTTCTGGCTCGGCATGGGACTGGTGCTGGGTGTGGCGCTGGCCTACGCAGCTGAACCTGTCGCAAAACTCGCGCGCACGACGCCGTTCGTGATGCAAATGGTAGGCATCGGGGTTTTTGCGGTGGTCGCGGCCTACCTGTTCTGGGTGGGGACGGGTGACCGCTCCATCAAGGTGAAGGGCTGGCGCCTGCCCTTGCCGGGACCTGGGCTGACGCTGGCCCAGATGACCCTTGGGGCGCTGGAACTCTGCTCCGCTGCGACCGTGCTGTTTGTGCTGCTGCCCGGCGGACATGGCATCACGTACGAAGCATTTCTCGCGGTCTATGTCTTTGCCTGTCTCATCAGCATCGCCAGCCACGCGCCAGGAGGCCTCGGCGTGTTCGAGGCGACAATGCTGATCGCACTCAGCCAGTTGCCCTATCAGTCGATCATTGGCGCATTGCTGCTGTTCCGGCTGTTTTACTATCTCATTCCGTTCGTGCTCGCGCTGGCATTGCTCGCACTCTACGAAATCGCGCGACGCATTCGCACCCGCCCTCTGTGAGCATCGGACGCCAAGGTCCTACCCTTCTTCGCCACCTGTTTTCAGGAATGCCGCTGAGTTGAGCACGATTTTCCGATCGACGGCGCCAATCGCGGCCTCGTCCTTGTTGGCATAGGGAACCTGAGCCAACACATGCCGGATTGCATTGAGCCGGGTGCGCAGCTTGTCATTGCCGCGGATGATGGTCCACGGTGCCCACTCGGTCGAGGTCCGGTCCAGCAGCTTCTCGAAACTGTTCGAATAATCGTCGAACTTCGCGATCGCCTCAAAATCGATCGGCGAGAGCTTCCAGCGCTTCAGCGGGTCATGATAGCGCGCGTGCAACCGCTTGATCTGCATTTCGCGCCCGATGGTCAGGAACAGCTTGATCATGCGCATGCCATCGCGAACCATCATGCCTTCAAAGGCCGGTGCTTCCCGCAAGAGCACCTCGGTTTGCTCCGGCGTGCAGAAATTCATGACGCGCTCGACACCAGCCCTGTTATACCAGGATCGGTCGAAGAAAACGATCTCGCCACGCGTTGGCATCAGCGCGGCATAGCGCTGGAAATACCATTGTCCCTTCTCGGCCTCCGAAGGCTTTGACAGAGCAACAATGCGGGCATGGCGCGGATTGAGATGCTGGGTGAAGCGCGAGATCGCGCCGCCCTTGCCAGCCCCGTCCCGTCCTTCGAGCACGATCACGAGTCGTTCGCCGCTCTCCTTGATCCAGGCCAGCATTTTCTGCAACTCGATCTGCAGCAGATCCATTTCCCTGTCATAGCGCTTGCGCTTGAGCTTCTTGTCATAGGGATAGTCGCCGCTGCCAAAAGCCGCCTTGTCGATGGCCTTGGGCAGGTCGACTGTCATGATATTGAAATGTTCTGTCTTCGTATTGTCATGTTCGGCAGACATCACCGCAGATGTCTTGCGAGCCTTGGAGGCCTTCTTTCGCATCTGGGCGGCAGTGACCGGTGCCCCCGCGGCAGGAATGTCGGCAGGAATGGCGGCCGGCTCGGCTGTCAGCCCCGAAGTCAGGGCCCTCGAAGTTCGCGCCGCCTTTGTGCTTGTCATGTCTGCTTGTCCTTGTGTGAATGCACTGTCACGTTAGCAGACGTCCATCCTCAGGCAACCAACCGTGCATCCTTCCAGCCCCAATCAATGGAACCTTCCTGTGATGTTCAAGGTCAATGCCGGTCAGGTTTTTCAGGCGCTTGGATTGCCCGCGATTCTGGTTGATCCGGCTGGCCTGGTTGCTGCCGCAAGCCCGCAAGCGCAGCAGCTTTTCCCCGAGCTCGTCGTGGGCCAACCCATCGGGCTCGTGCTGCGCGATCCGGATCTGACCGACGCCATCCGCACCGTGGCCGCGGGAGCGCCGACGCAAAGTGTCGAGCTCAGCGAGCGCGTGCCTGTCGAGCGCCTGTTTCGCGTTCAGCTGTCAGGTTTGACATTGGAAGAGAAGCGATCTGCGGTGGTGATGACCTTTGATGACCTCACTGCTTCACGGGCAACAGACCGCATGCGTGTCGATTTCATCGCCAACGCCAGCCATGAATTGCGCACGCCACTGGCCTCGATGCTCGGATTTGTCGAGACTTTGCAAGGAGCTGCGCGTCATGATGTTCAGGCGCGCGAGCGCTTCCTCGGCATCATGCGCGATCAGGGCCTGCGCATGTCGCGCCTGATCGATGATCTGCTGTCGCTGTCGCGCATCGAGATGAAGGCGCACCTTGTGCCGGACCAGAAAGTCGATCTGTCCGGCATCATCAAGGAAATCGTCAATTCGCTGTCTTTGCTCGCAGTCGAACGCGAGACCACGATTGCCGTCGCGCTGCCGGACATGCCGGCACATATTGCAGGTGATCGCGACGAGTTGCTCCGCATGGTCGAGAACCTGATCGAGAATGCGATCAAGTATGGGCGGCATGGTGGCAAGGTCAGCGTGACGCTGGCTCTCGGCCCGAGCGAAATGCTGGTGACTGTCACTGATGACGGGCCTGGCATTGCATCAGAACATTTGCCACGTCTGACGGAACGCTTCTACCGCGTGAACACGATGGCCAGCCGCGAGGCAGGCGGCACCGGCCTCGGCCTTGCAATTGTCAAGCATATCGTTTTGCGGCATCGCGGCCGCCTGAGCATCGAGAGCAAGATCGGCCAAGGCACTTGCATGGAGATTCAGTTGCCGCGCCTGGCAACATGACGGTCTGTCATTCAACCGTCATCAAACCAGTGTTGATGACGCTCGTCATTAAGATCGCCCCCAAAGGACATCAACCATGCGCAATTTTTTCCTCGCCGCAGCCGTGACATTCACGTTCGCCGGCAACGCCCAGGCAGCCGACATCACCGGTGCCGGCGCGACATTCCCCTTTCCGATCTACGCCAAGTGGGCTGAAGCCTACAAGAAAGAGACCGGCATCGGCCTGAACTATCAGTCGATCGGTTCGGGCGGCGGCATCCGCCAGATCCGCGCCAAGACCGTCGATTTCGGCGCCACCGACATGCCCCTCAAGGGCGAAGACCTGACCAAGGACGGCCTGCTCCAGTTCCCGGCCGTCATGGGCGGTGTCGTTCCGGCCATCAACATTGCCGGTGTCAAGCCGCGCGAGCTGAAGCTGACCGGCGAGCTGATCTCGGACATCTATCTTGGCAATATCAAGAAGTGGAATGATCCGAAGCTTGTCGCCCTCAACCCCGGCGTTACCCTTCCGGATGCCAACATCACCGTTGTGTATCGTTCGGATGGATCCGGCACGACCTTCGTCTGGACCGACTATCTTGCCCGCGTTTCCGCTGACTGGAAGGGCAAGATTGGCTCCAACACCTCCGTGCAGTGGCCGGTTGGCGTAGGCGGAAAGGGCAATGAAGGCGTTTCTGCTTCCGTGAAGCAGATCGCCAACTCGATCGGTTATGTCGAGTATGCCTATGCCAAGCAGAACGCCCTGTCCTATGGCCTCGTTCAGAACGCTGCCGGCAAGTTCCCGGCGCCGGATGATGTGAGCTTCCAGGCAGCTGCTGCCAATGCTGACTGGAGTTCGGCTCCTGGTTTTGGCGTGATCCTGAACAACCAGAAGGGCGATCAGGCCTGGCCGATCACGTCGGCCACCTTCATCCTGATGCATGCGAAGGCCGACAAGCCCGAGCAGTCTCAGGCTGCGCTGAAGTTCTTCGACTGGGCCTTCAAGAATGGCGACAAGCTCGCCCTCGATCTCGAATACGTGCCGATGCCCGTCGGCGTGAAGGACCAGATCCGCGCCAGCTGGAAGGGTATCACCGATAACTCCGGCAAGTCGTTGTTCTGATCTGCCATTTCTAAAAGGCCGGGAGCCTTCGGGCTCCCGGCTGGTTGCCTGGGTTTCAGAATTTCGGTTCCGGATGGAGTTTTGCACGTATGGCTGCTGTTACCGACCAGATGGGAATGTCGCGCGCGAGCCCGGTTCGCCCCACGCCCAAGGGCACGTTCGATTTCGTCTTCCGCAATGCCAGTTTTGGCGCAGCGCTCATCGTTTTGTTTCTCCTCGCCGGCATCATGCTGTCGATGGTCATCGGTGGCTGGCCTGCCTTTCGTGAGTTTGGTTTCAGCTTTCTGACAACCTCTGTCTGGGACACCCAGAACGAGAAATACGGTGCCTTGCCAGCCATCGTCGGCACATTGTCAACCGCGCTGATCGCGCTTTTGGTCGGCGTGCCTCTCTCGCTCGGTATCGCTGTCTACCTCACGCAACTTGCGCCGCAATGGTTCAAGCGTCCCGTGTCCACAGCGGTTGAGTTGCTGGCAGCCGTCCCCTCCATCATCTATGGCATGTGGGGGCTGTTCGTTTTCGTCCCGCTATTTGCAAAATATGTGCAGACACCCGTTTCAAAGCTGGTCGAAGGCATGCCGATTGTTGGCACGGTGCTTTACGCAGGGTCGCCATCCGGCCTGGGCATTCTGACCGCGGGGATCATCCTTGCCTTCATGATCATTCCGTTCATCGCGTCCATCACGCGTGATATGCTCGAGCAGATACCGTCGGTGCTGCGCGAAAGCGCCTATGGCATCGGCGCCACGACCTGGGAGGTGGTGCGCCACGTTCTGGTGCCGCAGGCCGGCGTCAGCATCATTGGTGCCGTCATGCTGGGTCTTGGCCGCGCCCTCGGCGAAACAATGGCAGTCACCTTCGTTGTCGGAAACGCGAACCGGCTGTCGGCTTCGGTCATGGACCCCGGCTCCACCATCGCATCGCGCATCGCCAATGAGTTCAACGAGGCACTCGGCATGCAGATGAATGCGCTGATTGCGCTGGGCTGCATTCTGTTCTTCGTCACCTTTGTCGTCCTGGTTATCGCGCGCATCCTTGTCGCCCGCGTCAAAGCCTTCTGAGTGGAGCGAGCAGTCATGACACAGGCCTCCACTTCTACAATCGCGACCGGACAGGTGCGCGTCCTGCCACAAGCCAGCTGGGATCGCGTGCGCCCTGCGCGTCGCCGCGCAGACATGGCCATGCGCGTGATTGCCGCCAGCTTCACGATGATTGC
>JAYWHQ010000291.1:0-3348 GCA_043777655.1 Allobosea sp.
ATCTCGTAACGCTTTGTCGGCGCGGCTGTCATGTCAGGCTGCATGTCAGGCTGCATGTCAGGCTGCATGTCAGGCTGCATGTCAGGCTGCATGTGTCATGTCAGGCTGAATTCTCATGATAAGTTGAATTCCTGCATCCATCGCGACAGGTTGAGCCAGCGCCAGGGCGCGAAGCTGAAGGTCTGTCCCGACCGGACACGTTCGAGATGGGCCATCGCGGCCTTGCGCTCGACATAGGGCGCCAGGCGCGGGTCATGCAGGGCCTCATCCACCAGCGGCCGCAAGGGCCCCGCCTGCCAGCGCCGCTCGGGCGTGGCAAAGCCCATCTTGAGCGCGCGCATGCGGATCGGCTCGGGCAAGGTCCCTTTCATGGCATCGCGCAGGACACGCTTGGTATAGCCGCCGCGCATCTTGAAATGGGACGGCAGGGCAAAGGCATAGTCCACAAGGCGATGATCGAGGAACGGCACGCGCGCCTCCACCGAGAACGCCATGGAGTTCCTGTCCTCATAGCGCAGGAGCGAGGGCAGGTTGGTCAGGTGGAAGAAGCGGTGGAGGACATTTGAAAAATGGTTGTCGGGCCCGAAGGCCTGGTGGGACGCCGCAGGCACGTAAATCGAGCCCGCAGCTTGCGCTGCAGCAAAGCCTGCATCCAGCCAGGGCTGCTCGGCCTCAGGCGGCGCTGAGGGGGGAGACAGGAACCGGGCCAGGCGCTGCGCCCTCGGGTCGGGGATCTGGGCCAGCCACGGCTTGCCCTGGAGGCTGGCCCAGCGGCGGCTTTCGGCAAGCAGGCGCAGGTGGTTGCCCTTCGCGGCCTGCTCCAGGAAGAAATACGGCACGGTGCTCGCATAGCCGCCCAGCATCTCGTCGGCGCCCTGCCCGTCAAGCACGACCTTCACGCCGGCCTCGCGCACCCGCTTGAAGACGCTCCACTGGGCAAAGATGCTGGTCGAGCCGAAAGGCTCGTCCTGATGCCAGATCATCTTGCCAAGGTCGGCCAGGAGATCATCGCCGGTGGGCTGGATATAGTGCGGGGTCACCTCAGCGGCCTTGATGGCCTGCGCCGTGTATTCGCGTTCATCCGCTTCCGGTGTGTCGAACTCGCAGCTGAACGCATGCCGGTCGAGCTGCACGCCGGTGTCGGAGGCGATCTCGCGCATCAGCATGGCGATGCTCGAGCTGTCGAGCCCGCCCGACAGGCAGGTCCCGACAGGAACATCAGAGCGCAGGTGAAGGCGGATGCTGTCCTTGAACAGCTCGCGGAAGCGCTCGGCAGCGGCCGCCGGCGTCGCGGGAATGTCCACCTCGGCGGTATGGGGGGCATAGTAGCAATGCTCCGACACCTCGCCCGTGCGCAGGCAATAGACGCGCAGATGACCAGGCTTGACCCGGCAGGTGTCCCGGAAGAACGTCTCGTCGCCGACATCGGTCGCTTCATATTGCAGGTAGTCATATACGGCCGTCTCGTTGACCTGGCGCGAGGCCCCCGGAACAGCCTGAAGCTGCTTGATCTCGGAGGCAAACGTGACCGTGCCCTCTCGCTCGACATAATGCAGCGGCTTGATGCCGTAGCGGTCCCGGCACAGGATCACCTGCCCGGTGCGGGCATCGAACAGGGCAAGCGCCCACATTCCGGCCAGATGCCGGAACGCATCAAGACCCCATGTCTCGTAGGCGGCCAGAATGACCTCGGTGTCGGACCGCGAGCGAAAGCGCACTCCGAGCTGCTGGAGCTTCTCGCGAATCTCGATGAAATTGTAGATCTCGCCGTTGAAGCTGATCCAGCTCCCGCCGCCTGGAGATTCCATAGGCTGAAGGCCATCATCACTCAGATCGATGATCGCCAGCCGCCTGTGGCACAAAAGCAGATGGGGGCGCCCGGCCTGCTGCCAGTGCGTGGCATGGTCAGGCCCCTCTGCCTGGCGCGCACTGCCAAGGCGGAACCAGCGGTGCCCGCTGCCATCCGGCCCCCGGTGCGCGGCAACCTCCGAAGCCGCCACAAGCCGCGGGTCAGGATCAATGCCCCGATGGGAAAAGCTTCCGAAAATTCCACACATGAAACCGGTTTCAACTCATTCGTGTTGGCAGAAAAACAGCAGGACCCGTGCAGCCATCCTCCGGCACCGCCTCCGGCAGCACACTGGAAAAGTCCCGATGTGCCATCTACCTGCTGGCTGGCGACACGTCCATCAGCAAGCACCCCAAGGATCACGGCCAAGGATCACGGCCAAGGATCATCGCGCCAGATCCCGGCGCCAGATCCCGGCGCCCCGTCAGAGCCGGTGGTAGCTGCGGTACCAGGCAATGAAGCGCCCGATCCCGTCCTCGATGCTCGTGCTCGGCCTGAAATCGACCTCCCGCTCGAGGTCGGCGACATCGGCATAGGTCGCGGGAACATCGCCGGGCTGCATCGGCAGGAACTCCTTGATCGCATCGCGGCCAAGCGCCTTTTCCATCAGCGTCACCACCGTCATCAGCTCGACCGGGCTGGAATTGCCGATGTTGTAGACCCGCCAGGGCGCACGGCTCGTCGCCGGATCGGGATGGTCGCCAGACCAGGCCGGATTGCCTGCAGGCGGCTTCGGCACAAGCCGCCGGATCGCCTCCACAATGTCAGCAACATAGGTGAAATCGCGCAGCATCTGCCCGTTGTTGAAAATCCTGATCGGCTCACCCGCAAGGATCGCCTTGGCAAAAAGCCACATCGCCATGTCAGGTCGGCCCCAGGGGCCATAGACCGTGAAAAACCGGAGACCCGTCACAGGCAGCCCGAACAGATGCGCATAGGTATGCGCCATCAACTCGTTCGACTTCTTCGTCGCCGCATAAAGGCTGATCGGGTGGTCGACAGAGTCACTCGTCGAAAACGGAAGCTGCGTGTTCGCCCCGTAGACCGACGACGAAGACGCATAGATCAGATGCTTGCAGCCATTGTGCCGACACCCCTCCAGCACATTGATGAAACCCGTCAGGTTCGAGTCGATATAGGCATGGGGATGGCTCAAGGAGTATCTGACACCCGCCTGCGCCGCCAGGTTGACCACGCAGTCAAACCCCTCGCCCGCAAAAAGAGACCCCATCCCCTCACGGTCCGCCAGATCAAGCGCAACAAACCGGAACAAAGGCAGCTTCGAAAGCTCCCCAAGACGCGCATGCTTGAGCTGCACATCATAATACGCGTTCAGGTTGTCAATCCCGACAACAGAATGACCCGCCGCAACAAGAGCCTGCGACACATGAAAACCAATGAAGCCCGCAGCCCCAGTCACCAAAATCTTCAAAGACATCCAAACCCAATGAGCGAAACAAAAATCAAGGTCAAGACAAACAAACAAACACCAAAAAAAG
>JAYWHQ010000292.1:0-11711 GCA_043777655.1 Allobosea sp.
TTCAGTCCATGGCCGTCTCATGTCTGGCGACAGAAACTCGTTTCAGAGCCTCGACACCGCCGACAGTCAGGAGATAGCGACGCAGTGTGGCGATTGCAAGGCGTCATCGCTCATTAAAGTGAATCCTGCCCATGAAGCTCGGCCATCATGACGATCGATGTCTGATGAAAGCCCCAACGCGCGAAGAAGCCATGGGCCTCATGGTTGCTGCCGCCGCTTTCCAGAAAGGCACGCTTCAGCCCGCGCTGGCGGAAGGCGTCCAGAATCCAGACCATCATTGCCGTGCCATGACCGCTGCCACGCGCCTCTTGCGACACGACGATGTCTTCGATGATGCCGAAGGGCACCGCAGCTTGAGCCGAGAAAGCCAGCAGCGCCAAGCCGACCGGCACGCCGTCGATTTCGGCCACGACGGCATGGCGCGTGATGTCACCGTCAGGCGGTGCCTCATGGTCGAGGTGACAGCGCGATGCGATGTCGCGCACGAGGATTTGGGCGATGTCGCTGGCCCAGATTCCGGGACCCAACGCGCGCCGCCCCTGCAATTCGGCATGGGAAATGTAGGATGCCGTGAGGTTGGCCGCAAAGAAGGCGCCGAGTGCTGGCGCCTCGCTCACATCCTCACACCATCTGATCGACAGCAGAGGTGTCATTGGCTTGAACCTGCACGCAAGCCCTCTTCGCCATCAGGCTTCAAATGCGCCCGTCAGGAAATCGCCCTTGCCGATCTCGACGCCGTTCTCGCGCAGGATGGCGTAGGCCATGCTGGCGTGGAAATAGAAATTCGGCAGCGCGAAACGCAGCAAATAGGCTTCGCCCTTCATGGTCTGCGTCATCGGACCGACCGGAAAGGTGATGTCCCTTGCGCCGGCATCGGCAAAAAGCTGCGCATCCAGCCCTTGCGCAAAAGCGATGGCCGTTTCGATGCGCGCCTTCAGTTCCTCAAAACTGGCCTCGGTGTCCGGCATCTTGGGCATGTCGACACCTGACAGGCGGGCCGAGGTGCGCGTGAGGAAATCACAGGCGATCTGCACCTGACGGGTCAGCGTGAACATGTCCGGCGCCAGCCGCGACAGCAGCAGCACGGAAGGCTCGATCTTGCGGGCACTCGCATGGGCCGCCGCCTTGTCGAGAATGCCCGAAAGCGCCTTCAATGTCTGGACCATGCCGGACATGCAGGCAGAATGCATCGAGATTGTCATGGGATGGTCCTTGAGTTGAAGGCTTCGGGTCATCGGCAGGCTGGCGTGGTGACGCGGTCAGTCCTTGGCGCGTTCCACATAGGAGCCGTCCTCGGTCATCACCACGATGCGGGTGCCCACCCCGATATGCGGCGGCACGGCGGAGCGGATGCCGTTGGAGAGGATGGCGGGCTTGTAGGAAGACGAGGCTGTCTGGCCCTTGGTGACGGGTTCGGTCTCGACCACTTCCAGCGTCATGCGCTGGGGCAGCTCGATGGAAACCGCCTTTTCCTCGAAGACGGAGAGCACGACCTTCATGTTCTCCTGCAGATAGGGCGCCATCGTGCCGATCACGTCGGCCGAGACATTGATCTGCTCATAATTCTCGGGGTTCATGAAGACGTAAGAGTCGCCATCCTGATAGAGATAGTTGAAATCCTGATCCTCGACATAGGCGCGCTCGACCTGCTCGGTCGTCTTGTAGCGCTGGGTCGTCTTCACGCCATCCGAGACGCGGCGCATGTCGATCTGCGTGGTTGGCGTGCCCTTGCCGGGAAAGAAGCTTTCAGCCGTCATGACCGCATAGAGCTGGCCATCGACATCGAGAATGTTGCCCTTGCGGACGGAGCTGGCAATAACCTTGACCACAGTGTTTTTTCCTTGTTTCGGCGTCCGGATAGCGCATCCGTTCAATTGCGCCGCACCATACCGATCCGCGCGCCGAACGGAAGCCGTCTTTTTCGGGCTTGCGGCGCATCAGGTTGGTGCGGGCCCACTCTGCCGCTATAGCAGCGCTACTCCGTGAGTGACTGCCCCATGAGTGCCCGCTTGATGAAAGACCCGGTTTCCAGCCCGAGCCAGAGCCCATGGTGGCAGCCCGACCGGCATGCCGACCGGCGGCCTGCGCTTCTGGCACGCAACCGCATCAGGGCGGCTTTTCGCAACTGGTTCGAGACGCGCGATTTCACGGAAGTGGAGTGCGCCGCACTCCAGGTCTCGCCCGGCAACGAGACGCATCTGCATGGCTTTGGCACGCAGCTGATCGACAATTCAGGTGAGAGCCACCCGCTTTATCTCCACACCTCGCCCGAGTTTGCCGCCAAGAAACTGCTGGCAGCGGGCGAGACGCGCATTTTCGATTTCGCCCGCGTCTTCCGCAATCGCGAGCGCACGGCGCTGCACCATCCCGAATTCACGATGCTGGAATGGTATCGAACCGACGTGCCATATGAGGCGCTGATGGACGATTGCGCGGCGCTGCTGGCACTGGCGGCTGAAGCGGCTGGGTCCGCAGAATTTCACTGGCGCGGCGCCGTGGCAGATCCTTTCACAAAGCCGGTGCGGCTGACCCTGGCAGAAGCCTTCCAGCGCCATTGCGGCATTGACCTGATGGCCAGCATCGCGGCGGACGGCACGACCGATCGGGCGCGGCTGCTGGCCGATGCTTATCGCATCGGTTTGCGCACCAGCGCGGATGACAGCTGGTCCGACCTGTTCAGCCGCATCTTGAGCGACCGTATCGAGCCACATCTGGGAATGGGTTGCGCCACGATCCTGTGCGAGTATCCGGTCAGCGAGGCGGCTCTCGCGCGCCCCAAGCCCGGCAACACGTGCGTGGCCGAGCGCTTCGAACTCTATGTCTGTGGTGTCGAGCTGGCCAATGCCTTTGGCGAGCTGACGGACGCAGCCGAACAACGCCGCCGTTTTGAGGCCGACATGGTCGAGAAGCAGCGCATTTATGGCGAGACCTACCCTCTCGATGAGGCTTTCCTCGATGCGCTTGCGCTCATGCCTGCTGCTTCCGGCATCGCGCTGGGATTTGACCGGCTGGTGATGCTGGCCACCCATGCACGGCGGATCGAAGATGTGCTCTGGACGCCGGTTGCGGATATGGGTGTTGACCAATGAGCACAGCAGCAACCCTCAAAGGCCTTCCGGACCTTGTCGCGGCGGGTTTCGTCGTGGCGGCACAAGCACCCGCGCTCGAAAAGGTCGTGGCCCGTTATGCCGTGGCCGTCACGCCTGCCATGGCGGCATTGATCGACCGGAATGACACGCATGATCCCATCGCGCGCCAGTTCTTGCCCGATCCGGCCGAGCTTGTGCAGCGACCCGGCGAGCTCGCCGATCCGATTGGCGACGAGGTCCACAGCCCCGTGCCGGGTGTGGTGCATCGTTATCCCGACCGTGCCTTGCTCAAGCTCGTCCATGCCTGTCCGGTCTATTGCCGCTTCTGCTTCCGCCGCGAGATGGTGGGGCCGGGCGGCAAGGCGCTGAACGGCGCAGCGCTAGATGTGGCCATCGCCTATCTCGCCAGCCGGCCAGCCATCTGGGAAGTGGTGATGACGGGCGGCGATCCGTTCACGCTGTCGGCGCGTCGGGTGCGCGAGGTCACGAAGCGGCTGGAGGCCATCCCGCATCTCAAGGTCATTCGCTGGCATTCGCGTGTGCCCGTGGTTGCGCCGGAGCGGATCACCGTGGACTATGCCCGCGCCTTGCGCGCCAGGGGCAAGGCGACCTGGGTCGGCATCCACGCCAATCATCCGCGCGAGCTGACTGTTGAAGCAAGGGCCGCCCTGGGAAGGTTGGCTGATGCCGGAAACGTGCTGGTCAGCCAGAGCGTGCTGCTGCGTGGCGTCAATGACGATGTCGAGACGCTTGAAGCGCTGATGCGCGCCTTTGTCGAGAACCGGGTGAAGCCCTATTACCTGCACCACCCGGACATGGCGCCGGGCACTGGCCATTTTCGGCTTGGGTTGGCAGAAGCGCAAGCCTTGGTGAAGGCCTTGCGCGGGCGCGTCTCCGGTCTGTGCCAGCCCGTGCATGTGCTCGACCTTCCGGGCGGGCACGGCAAAGTGCCGGTGGCAGCAAGCCTTGTGACGCCGCCCGCCAACGCTGACGGACAATGGCAGATCGAGGACAGGCACGGCGTCAGCCATGCCTATGACGAGGGTATTGTCCGGACAGGCTGACCGTTTCGGTTCAGCCCACCACCTTCAGGGCCTTACGGGCCGGCGCTGTTGTCCCACCGCTTTTGGCAGAAGCCGCCGCCATGTCGAGCGAGACCATGAAGTCGGAAATGCGTGGCGCGATCTCGGCCCGGAAACGCGAGCCGTTGAACACGCCGTAATGTCCGACATCCTTCTGCATGTAGTGGACGCGCTTGGCGTCCGGGATGTTCTTGCAGAGGTCATGCGCGGCCTGCGTCTGGCCGACACCGGAGATGTCGTCCTTCTCGCCCTCGACCGTCATCAGCGCCGTGTTGCGGATGGCGGACAGGTCAACCGGCTTGTCACGGTGCATCATGGTGCCCTTGGGCAGCGAATGCTGCACGAAGACCACATCGACTGTCTGCAGATAGAACTCGGCTGTCAGGTCCATGACGGCCATGTACTCGTCATAGAAATCGCGGTGCTTGTCGGCCCCGTCGCCGTCGCCAGCCACCAGATCCTTGTACAGATCGTAATGCGCGGTCATGTGCCGGTCGATGTTCATCGCCATGAAGCCGGTCAGCTGCATGAAGCCCGGATAGACGCTGCGGAAAGCGCCCATGTTGGGCATGGGCACCTTGGTGATGCAGTTGCGGCGGAACCAGTCCGTGCCACGCTCCATCGCCAGCTGGTTGACGGCTGTTGGCGAGCAGCGCGTGTCGATCGGGCCACCCATCAGCGTCATCGAGCGCGGTGCATTCGGGTCCTTCTCGGCCTCCATGCGGGCAACAGCCGCGATGACCGGCACGGAAGGCTGGCAAACCGCCATGACATGGGTATCGGGACCGAGCTTGTGGAAAATCGCGATCAGATAATCGATGTAATCATCGAGATCGAACTTGCCGGCACTCAGCGGGACACGGCGCGCGTCGACCCAGTCGGTGATGTAGACCTCGTGGCCGGGCAGAAAGGCCTCGACCGTGCCGCGCAACAGTGTGGCATAATGTCCCGACATGGGCGCCACGATCAGAACCTTTGGCTGCGGACGACGCCGCGCCGGATCGATCGCACGCTCGAAATGCACGAGACGGCAGAACGGGCGCTCCCAGACGATCGCTTCCGTGACCGCGACCCGCTCGCCTGCCACCATCGTGGTGTCGAGGCCGAAAGCAGGCTTGGTGTAACGGCGCGACATGCGCTCGAACAGCTCGCAGGAAGCGGCAATGTTCTTGCCAAACTCGGTGTAGGTGAACGGATTGGCCGGATTCTTGAAGACAAGCTGGGTCATGTCAGACATGACACGCGCCGGGCCCATCATTGTGTGGGCCGTCTCGTAGGCAAAATAAGCAACAGACATGACACCCCCTAACATCGAGCGGCTCCCTCCAGACGGCGTTTTTCCAGCCACGATGGTGCACCGCAACAAAACTGAGAATAGCCTCTTTGCGCCACCATACAACCTCTTCAATCGATAAGATTTCGTCAGCGGTGCAGAAAAGTCACGTTTGCAACATCTGGAATAGAGCATCGACAAAGGCGCGGCGCGAGAGCACTCCCATCAACGGCCAAGTTCCGCCTTGCCGTTTCCGCCAATCGGGAGCCTGATTGCCGCCATGACGAGTGCGATGTGAAGCAGCTTCAAGACATGCGCCTTGTGCGTGACGCGCAGCGCCTGCGGCTGGATACGTTGGTCCGGCTGCGCTGGCTGGCTGTGACGGGACAATTCGTGACCGTGCTCGGCGTGCACTACGGGCTCGGCTTCGCTGTGCCGCTGGTCTGGTGTCTGGTGCTGATCGCCCTGTCTGTCTGGCTCAATATCGGGCTCAGGCTGTATTTCCAGGTCAATCACCGGTTGACCGAGGAACAGGCAACGGTGCTGCTGGCCTATGACATCGTGCAGCTGGCAGGGTTGCTGTTTCTCACCGGCGGCCTCGCCAATCCGTTCGCACTGCTGTTTCTCGCGCCCGTCACGATCTCCGCGGCAGCGCTGACGATGAAGCGGACGCTCGCGCTGGGAACACTGGCGGGCATCCTTGCCACCCTGCTGCTGGTTTTTCACTTGCCTGTGCCCTGGGGACCGGGCCCGTTTCCCGAGCTGCCGCTGGCTTACAAGGTCGGAAACTGGCTTGCGATGGTGCTGGGCATCGCCTTCAGCGGAATTTATGCCGGGCGCGTCGCGGCCGAGGCAAGACGGCTGGCCGAAGCGCTGGCCGCCACTGAGCTGATCCTCGCGCGCGAGCACCACCTGTCTCGGCTCGATGGGCTGGCGGCAGCGGCGGCTCATGAACTTGGCACGCCGCTGGCCACGATTGCACTGGTGGCGCGCGAAATGGAAATGCAGGTGGGGGCCGATGGCGCCCTTTCGGAAGACATCACCCTCCTGCGTGCCCAAGTGGCGCGCTGCCGCACCATCCTGGCCAAGCTCGGATCGCTCGAAAGTGACGAGCAAGGCCCTTTCAACACGGTGAAGCTGCAGGCCTTGATAGAAGAGGCTGCCGCCCCTTTGCGCTCGTTGGGCCCGCCAATTGTGCTGGAAGCCGATGGCGAAGGCGTGGAGCCTTCATGCCTGCGCAATCCCGGTCTGCTCTACGGGCTTGCAAACGTGATCGAGAATGCGACCGACTACGCCGTTTCTCAGGTCACCATTCATGCCAGCTGGACGCCGGACAGGGTATCGCTTGACATCATGGATGATGGACCGGGTTTTCCGGCCATGGTGCTGTCCAATGTTGGCGAGCCCTATCTTTCTTCGCAGGATCCTGCACGACGTGCGGGTGGTTTCGGGCTTGGCCTGTTCATCGCCAAATCGCTGATCGAACGGACCGGCGGCTCACTCCACTTGTCCAACCGGACAAGGCCAGCATGTGGCGCAAATGTTCGGGTCACGTGGTCCCGCGCTGGCTTCGAGAGCATGGGCGACGAGTGAATTTGGATTTTCTGGCTCGCTGACTTCGGTTTCTGTTTAAATAATTTAGATCGATTGTGATCCATCGCTGATTTGGGGACGTAGCGGTTTCAAGTGGCTCAGTGGCGTTTGCCGTTCGAGCCTGATCAACGCGGTGGTTGTGATGCAAACTCTGTCGATTTCCCCGTCTGGCCAAGACAACAGTCTGTTGCTTGTGGATGATGACAAGCCGTTTCTGGCCCGTTTGGCCCGCGCCATGGAAGGCCGGGGCTACGCCGTACGCACGGCCGATACAGTTGAAGCTGGCATGCAGGCTGTGGAAAACGCACCTCCGGCTTTCGCAGTGATCGACTTGCGGCTGACGGATGGCAATGGGCTTGACGTGATCGCCCGCCTGAAGGAGCGCCGCCCCGAGGCCCGTGGCATCGTCTTGACCGGCTATGGCAACATTGCCACCGCCGTCAGTGCGGTCAAGCTTGGCGCCTTCGACTATCTTTCCAAGCCCGCTGATGCAGACGAGGTGCATGCCGCACTGCTGGCCCAACCTGGTGTCCGGCCTGTTCCGCCGGAAAACCCGATGTCGGCCGATCGTGTCCGCTGGGAGCATATCCAGCGTGTCTATGAGCTGTGTGCCCGCAATGTCTCGGAGACGGCACGCCGTCTTGGCATGCATCGCCGCACCCTGCAGCGGATCCTCGCCAAGCGCGCCCCGCGCTGAGCGTTACGCCTCTGGTCGCGGATCGATCAGGGCCTGGAGTCGGCCCGCCGCAAGCTGCGCGAAAATGATGAGCATGGCCTTCCGCCGTGCGGCGGGAAGCGGAATGGTCATGGCTTCCCGCAGGATGAGGCCACCAAACGCATCGGCGACGATCAGGCCTGCCGTGTCCGGCAAACGCTCGTGCGGGAAATCTGGTCCGACGGCAAAGCTGAACCTGTCGCAATAGTCGCGGTATTCCGGCCATTTGCTGTCGGCCCGGAAGTCCTCGATGCCAGATTTGACCTCGACGATGAGCAGTTGGCCGTGGGGCGAGAGCGCAACCAGGTCAGCGCGGCGTCCGTTGGACAGCGCCATTTCGCTCACCACAGCATAGCCTGAGGCAAGCAGATGACGGGTGGCACCGCGCATGATCTGGCGCGTGATGTGTGGTCGGGAGTCGACCTCGTCCATCGCTATGCCCGGCTTGTGGCGCGCTGATCTTCAAGGATCATGGCGGCGGCCTTTTCGGCAATCATCATGGTCGGCGCTGCCGTGTTGCCCGACGTGATGGCCGGCATGACCGACGCATCGACCACGCGCAAGCCATCGATGCCGTGCACCCGGAGCCTTGCGTCGACCACGGCCGTGCAATCGGCTGGCGGCCCCATTTTCGCAGTGCCGACGGGGTGGAAGATTGTCGTGCCGATCTCGCCTGCTGCCTGCACCAGCTCGCCATCGCTGCGGAGATGTGCGCCAGGACGAAACTCTTCCGGCTGATAGCGAGCCAATGGACCCTGCCCGACAATCTGGCGGGTGAGCCGGATCGCATCGACCGCCACCTGCCGGTCCGCTTCGGTGGCGAGGTAGTTCGGCGCGATGATTGGCGCATCCTGCGCTGCCGCGCTCCTGAGTGTCACATGCCCGCGGCTGGTGGGCCGCAGATTGCAGACGCTCGCCGTGAAGGCCGCAAAGGGATGCAGGTCCTCGCCAAACTTGTCGAGGGACAGCGGCTGCACATGAAATTGGAGATTGGGCGTGGCATGGCGCTCCGATGATCTGGCAAAGGCGCCGAGCTGTGACGGCGCCATGGTCAAGGGCCCGCGCCGGAACAGCGCGTAATCAAAGGCCATCTTCGCCTTTTTCAAAAGCGAGCGGTTGTCGATGTTGAGCGTGCGGACGCCCGACACCTTGAACACAGGGCGCAGTTGCAAATGATCCTGCAGATTGGCGCCGACACCGGCCATGTCACGCTGGACGGCGATGCCATGAGCCTGCAGCGCCGCAGCAGGGCCCAGCCCTGATCGCATCAGGATCGCGGGCGATGCAATGGCGCCGCCGCTCAGGATGACCTCGCGCTTTGCGCGCACTGTCTCGATGCGGCCGCCACGCTCGAACACCACGCCGGTGGCGCGGCCATCGGTGATCTCGATGCGGTGAACAAGCACGCCTGTTTCAAGACGCAGGTTGGGGCGGGACAGAACCGGCTTGAGAAAAGCGGTCGCGGCACTCCAGCGGCGACCGCGGCGCTGGTTGACGTGGAAATAGCTCACGCCTGCATTGTCGCCGCTGTTGAAATCATCAACCTGTGTCAGACCCGCAGCCACTGCGGCCTGCTGGAAGGCATCGAGTATGTCCCACCGCATCCGGGGATGCTCGACGCGCCATTCACCACCCTTCCGGTGCAGACTGTTGGGCGGGTCTGCATGGTCTTCATGCATCAGAAAATGCGGAAGAACATCGTCCCAGCCCCAGCCTTCGAGCCCAAGCTGACGCCAACCCTCATAGTCCGCCGCCTGCCCGCGCATGTAGATCATCGCGTTGATGGCCGAGCAGCCGCCGATGACGCGGCCACGCGGGTAGTTGAGCGCGCGGCCATTCAGTCCGGGCTCCGCCTCGGTCCGAAACAGCCAGTCGGCACGCGGATTGCCGATCGCGAACAGATAGCCGACCGGGATGTGAAACCAGATCCAGTCATCCTTGCCACCAGCTTCCAGCACGGTGACGCGCGTGCCGGGATCAACCGAGAGCCGGTTGGCCAGCACGCAACCGGCAGAGCCTGCGCCGATGATAACGAAGTCCGCATCTTCCACGGTGTGCTTCCAGACAGGCGCCGCATCACGACGAGCGGTTCAACAAGCTTGGTTGTGGCGCATGGTCGGCGTCCTCGGCAAGGCCATTTGCTGCATGTTTCCGGGGAGGCATGCATGCACGGCTTGCGCACGCGAGGCAGGAAACTAGTGGAGCTTGCGACCCAGATCCAGCCGCGAGATCAGGCCGCGCAAGCCACGCAAATGCGGATCAAGCTGCAACGCAACCTCGAAGGCAGCCTTGGCCTCGGCTGGTCGGCCCTGGCGCAGACAGACCTGACCAAAGCCTGCCACAGCGCCAAAATGTCTCGGCTCCAGTTGCAGTGTTCTTTCAATGTCAGCAAGGCAGGCGGCATCGCGCTTTTCAATAAAGGCTATGATTGCCCGCTTGTTCCAGACCTCCGGCCACTGCGGAAAGCGCTCGACCAATCCATCCAGCACACTGCGCGCCCGGGCCAGCTCACCATCAACCATCGCCTGGCACGCAACCGCCATTTCGCTCGCAACGCCTGCGTCGGGATGGTCGATCCAGATGGCCCAGATCAGATCCTCGATCGCATCAGGATCGCGGCCCGGATCCTGTTTGGCCAGTTCGCGGAACAGAGACTGCAACCGCTTCGGCAGACCTGGGACCGGCTCTCGAACAGGCGACGACAGCACAAGCGGAAGCATCCTGTCGATCAGGTTGCCCTCTTCAACCGCACGTTTCGCTCTGGCGGTGGACATGATGCAATCCGAACTGGCAACACTGCCGCATAGACCTGATGGGTGACGACCAGAACGTTTTTCGGGCGGCCAAAGCCCTGGCGACCTACCCCGTTACGCGCGCCTTGATCTGTTGGACCACAGGGGTTGCGACATTTTGTCCAATCCTTGCAAGAATCGCGGTGAGCCGCATTTTGTTCTCCCGGCTTGCGGGCAACCTCTTGTCGAGGCATGGTCTGCCCACTTTGAAGAGCATTCTGTTCATTTTCGGCATCTTTCTGGCAGCCGCACTGGTGTCCGCCGCGCTTTGTGTGCTGCTGCGCCCCCTGCTGGTGCGCTATGCGCTGGCGCGGCCGGGCGCGCGCTCGAGCCACAAGGTGCCGACGCCGCAGGGCGGTGGCATCGCTGTGATGGGCGGCGTGGTGGCGGCAACCGGCATCGCGCTGTTCGCGTTTGGCGCCAATCCGTTCCTGATGGTTGCGCTGGTTGCGACAGGTGCGCTGGCTGTTCTGGGTGCCTGGGACGATATCCGTCCCTTGCCTGCACTGCAGCGCCTGTTGATCCAGGCCGCAGCCGTTGGCTTCCTGGTCGGGATGGTGCCTTTTCCGCCAAAAATCCTGACAGGAATCGTGCCGCTTCCGGTCGAGATCGCGCTGGTGGTTCTGGCGGGTGTCTGGTTCGTCAACCTGACCAACTTCATGGACGGGATTGACTGGATCACCGTGGCGGGGCTGGTGCCGCTTGGCGCAACTCTGGGTGTCCTTGGTCTTGTGGGCGCCGTCTATCCGCATGTCGCCATCCTCGGCATGGCGATGGCTGGCGCGCTGATCGGCTTTGCGCCTTTCAACAAGCCGGTCGCCAGACTGTTTCTCGGCGATGTCGGCTCGCTGCCACTTGGCCTGCTGACCTTTTTTCTGCTCTGGCAACTGGCAGGCAATGGCGGTCTGGTCGCAGCTATCCTGCTGCCGCTCTATCATGTCAGCGATGCCACGATCACGCTCATGATGCGGCTCTGGCGGCGCGAGCGCGTCTGGGAAGCCCATCGCAGCCACTTCTACCAGCGCGCCACTGACAATGGCCTCAGCGTGATACAGGTCGTGACACATGCCTTCGTGCTGAACGCTGCTTTGGCGGCATTGGCAGTTGCGACCCTGTATTGGAGCAGCGTGGCCATGCAGGTGGCAGCGTTGGCGATCGGTCTTGGCC
>JAYWHQ010000293.1:0-3343 GCA_043777655.1 Allobosea sp.
ATCACGGCTCACAATGCGGCTTCTGCACGCCCGGCATCGTCATGTCGCTGCTGGCGCTCTGGCTGAATGAGGCCTCGCCGGATGTGGCGCGGATCGAGGATGCGCTGGCAGGCAATCTCTGTCGCTGCACCGGCTATGCGCCGATCATCCGGGCCGTGCAGGCACTCTATGCGGCGGCTGATCGCAGGCAGGACCCGTTTGCACGGGCTGCACCTGCTATCGCGCGCAAGCTGGCTGGCTGGCAGACAGAAGGGACGTTGCAGTTTTCAAACAACGCTCGCCGCTATCTTGCACCGACAAGCATCGCTGAGCTGGCCGCGTTGATGCTGGTGCATCCAAAGGCACTGCTGGTTGCGGGCGCGACCGAGATCGGGCTCTGGGTGACCAAAGGCCTTCAGCAGCCAGAGACCTGCATTTCGCTTGGCGCCGTGACTGAACTTGCGCAGATCACGCGCGACGCAGGCGGCATCACGCTCGGCGCCACGGTCAACCATGTGGATGCGCGCCGCGCGCTGGGTCAGCTTTCGCCACAGATCGACGAGATGATGCGGCGCTTCGGCGGCGAGCAGGTGCGCAACGCCGGGACCATTGGTGGCAACATCGCCAATGGCTCGCCGATTGGTGACTGGCCGCCCGTGCTGATCGCGCTGGATGCAAGGCTGATCTTGCGGCGCGGGACCGAGCAGCGCGAAGTGGCGATGGAAGCGTTCTTCCTCGCCTATCGCAGCCAGGATTTGCGGCCGGGCGAGTTCGTTGAATCGATCTTTGTGCCCACCCAGCCCGAGGGCGCGCTGATTCATGTCTCAAAAGTCTCGAAGCGCTTTGACGAGGACATCTCGGCAGTCTGCGGAGCCTTCCGGCTGGTGCTGGACAAGGACAGCCACGTCATCGAGGTGCGGCTGGCCTATGGCGGCATGGCGGGCACGCCGAAGCGCGCAGCAGCAGCGGAGGCTGCCCTCCTTGGCAGGCGGTGCGATGAAGCGGCTGTCGAGGCCGCCATCGCCGCCCTGCTCGCTGATTTCACGCCGCTCAGCGACATGCGCGCCACCGCGCATTACCGGATGCTGGTGGCTGGCAATCTGCTGCGACGGTTCCTGATCGAGACGACAGCACCTGAAACCGCGACGCGGGTGGCAGGGTCACTGGCCAGCGCGCCGGCGGATGCCGCCCATGCATGACGGGCTGAAACCGCATCACAACGAAACAATCGTGGGCGGCGTCGGTGTCCCGCTCCAGCATGATTCCGCTGCCAAGCATGTCGCGGGCGAGGCGATCTACATCGACGATATGCCGGAACCTGCAGGCCTGCAGCATGCATATCTGGGACTCTCCGAACGCGCCCATGCGCGCATCCTGTCGATGGACCTTTCAGCCGTGCGGCGAGCAGCTGGTGTCGCTGCCGTGCTGACGGCTGATGACATCCCCGGCCAGAACGATATCAGCCCGACGCACCGGCATGACGAACCTGTTTTTGCCACCGACAAAGTGCTGTTTCACGGCCAGCCGCTCTTTGCGGTCATTGCGACCACACGCGATGCGGCGCGGCGCGCGGCGCTGCTGGCTGAGGTCACCTATGAGGATTTGCCCGCGCATATCGATATCGCCTCGGCGCGTGCGGCCGGTGGCGAGCTGGTCACCGATCCGCTGACGCTCGCGCGTGGTGATGTGGCGGCGGCGATGGCCACGAGCCCGCGCCGCATCAAGGGCTCGATGCGTGTCGGCGGGCAGGACCATTTCTACCTCGAAGGCCAGATCGCGCTGGCGCTGCCGGGCGAGGATGAGGATGTCACCGTCTTTTCCTCCACGCAGCACCCGAGCGAGGTGCAGCACATGGTGGCGCAGGTGCTCGGCATCGGCGCGCATGCGGTGACGGTCGAGGTGCGGCGCATGGGCGGCGCCTTTGGCGGCAAGGAGACGCAGGCCAATCTCTTCGCCTGCGTGGCCGCGCTTGGCGCCAAGCGACTTGGAAAACCGGTGAAATGCCGGCCTGACCGCGACGACGACATGGTCATCACCGGCAAGCGGCATGACATGGTGATCGACTACGAGGTCGGCTTTGATGATGACGGGCAGATTCTCGCCGTCGATGCTGTCTACGCCGCGCGCTGCGGCTGGTCGTCGGATCTTTCCGGGCCGGTGACAGACCGCGCGCTGTTTCACTCGGACAATTGCTATTTCTTTCCGGCCATCCGCGCACGCTCCGAGCCCTTGTGCACGCATACCGTCTCAAACACGGCCTTTCGCGGTTTCGGTGGCCCGCAAGGCATGGTGGGGGCCGAGCGCATCATAGAAGAAGTGGCGTTTGCGCTGGGGCAAGACCCGCTCGACATCCGCAAGGCCAACCTTTATGGCGGGCCAGGCCGCGACATCACGCCCTATCACCAGCAGGTGGAGGACAACATCGCGGGCGAGGTCATCGCGCAGCTGGAAGTGGCTTGCGATTATCAGGCCCGACGCGCGGCGATTGCCAAAGCCAATGCCGCAAGCCCCATCATCAAGCGCGGGCTGGCGCTGACGCCGGTGAAATTCGGCATCTCCTTCACCGCCACCTGGTACAATCAGGCGGGCGCACTGGTGCATGTCTATACCGATGGCACGGTGCATCTCAGCCATGGCGGCACCGAGATGGGCCAGGGGCTTTATGTGAAGGTGGCGCAGGTGGTGGCCCACGCCTTCCAGATCGACATCGGCCAGGTGAAAATCAACGCCACCACCACCGGCAAGGTGCCCAACACCTCGGCCACCGCCGCCTCCTCCGGCACAGATCTGAACGGCAAGGCAGCACTCGATGCCTGCAATCAGATCAAGGCGCGGCTGGTGGCTTTTGCTGCCGAGAAATGGAACGTCGCGCCAGAGGCGATCTCGTTCTCGCCGGGGCATGTCTGGATTGGCGCTCAGGAGATCGCCTTCGCTGATCTGATCCGCGCGGCCTACATGGCACGCGTCCAGCTCTCGGCAGCGGGCTTCTACAAGACGCCGAAAGTGAGCTGGGACCGCAAGGCCGGGCGCGGACGACCCTTCGCCTATTTCGCCTATGGCGCGGCCTGCGCGGAAGTCGCCATCGACACATTGACGGGCGAATACCGCATCGAGCGCGTCGACATCCTGCATGATTGCGGCACCTCGCTGAACCCGGCCATCGACCGCGGCCAGATCGAGGGCGGGTTTGTCCAGGGCATGGGCTGGCTGACAACGGAGGAACTGGTCTGGGACGAGGCAGGTCGCCTGAAAACCCATGCACCGTCCACCTACAAGATCCCGGTTGCCTCGGATCGTCCGCGCATTTTCAATGTCGACCTGCTCGAGAACAGTCCCAATGCCAAGGCGACGATCCATCGCTCGA
>JAYWHQ010000294.1:0-3341 GCA_043777655.1 Allobosea sp.
CGCTCCACTGTCATTCCGGGGCCGCGCGAGCGGAACCCGGAACCCAGACGCACTGCATTTGCAATGATTTGGCGGAAATATTGCAGAGCCAATTTTTGACCATCGGGCTTATGGGTTCCGGGCCCATCGCAAGCGATGTCCCGGAAAGACGGCGTTGCGCGGATGTGATCTTGCAGCCGGACAGGAAGCTCGCTGCAGGGTTCGTGCAGCGTCACTCTCCCCCCATGACACCCGCACCATTCCACCCTACATCTGCAGCATGAATCGCGACCGGCCCGATCTTGATGGTGATGATGGCTCTGAAGAGCTGGCGGAGGGGCTTTTCGCCCCTGACGAACCCTTGCCGGACGAGCCTGCGCCGCCCTCCGCACTGAAGGCGGGCACCGAGGTCATTGCCGGCTTCGTCCGCACCTTGCCGAATGCGCCCGGCGTTTACCGCATGTTCGATCTGGCCGGCAATGTGCTCTATGTCGGCAAGGCCAAGAGCCTGAAAAAGCGCGTGTCTTCCTATGCGCGCGGCATCGCCCACACCAATGCGGTGGCGCGGATGATCGCTGAAACCGTGCACATGGAGTTCGTCACCACCGGCACCGAGACCGAGGCGCTGTTGCTGGAATCCAACCTCATCAAGCAGCTCAGGCCGCGCTACAATGTGCTGCTGCGCGATGACAAGTCGTTCCCTTATATCCTGCTGTCGGGCGATCATGAGGCGCCGCAGATCGCCAAACATCGTGGTGCGCGCCAGCGCAAGGGCGACTATTTCGGGCCTTTCGCTTCGGCCGGTGCAGTGAAGCGCACCATCGATGCGCTGCAGAAAGCCTTCCTGCTGCGCTCCTGCTCCGACAGCTTTTACGAGAACCGCACGCGGCCTTGCCTGCTGTTCCAGATCAAGCGCTGTGCCGCGCCCTGCACAGGCGAGATTTCGCCGCCAGATTATGGCGAGCTGGTGCGCGAGGCGAAGGACTTCCTCTCGGGCCGCTCCAGCGCAGTGCGCCAGCTGCTCTCCGGCGAGATGCAGCGTGCCGCCGAAGAGCTGGAGTTCGAGAAGGCCGCGCGCTATCGCGACCGGCTGTCCGCGCTCTCGGCCATTCAGGCCTCGCAGGACATCAACACCGAGACGGTGGAAGAGGCCGATGTCTTCGCCATTGACGAGCAGGCCGGGCAGTTCTGCGTCGAGATATTCTTCTTCCGCAACCACCAGAACTGGGGCAATGCGGCGCTGTTTCCGCGCGCTGACAAGACCTTGCCGCTGTCAGAGGTTCTGGGCGCGGTGATTGCACAATTCTACGATGACAAGCCGGCGCCGCGCCTCGTGCTGCTGTCGCAGGCGGTCGAGGACATGGCGCTGCTGGCCGAGGGCCTTTCAGCGCGCATGGGCCGCAAGGTTGAGATCGCCGTGCCGCAGCGGGGCGAGAAGCATGATCTGGTGGCCCATGCCCTCAAGAATGCGCGCGAGGCCTTGTCACGCAGGCTGGCCGAAACAGCAGGGCAGGAAAAGCTGCTGGCAGAGCTTGGCCAGGCTTTCGGGCTGGCGAAAACGCCGCGCCGCGTCGAGGTTTATGACAACTCGCACATCATGGGCACCAATGCAGTCGGCGGCATGATCGTCGCTGGGCCGGGCGGTTTCATGAAAACGCATTATCGCACGTTCAACATCTCCTCCGACACGATTGCGGGGGATGATTTCGGCATGATGCGCGAGGTTCTGCAGAGGCGCTTCACGCGGCTGGTGAAGGAAGGCGCGCAGGCTATGGCCCAAGAATCGGCTGCTATCGACGCGTCATTGCGAGCAGAGCGAAGCAATCCAGACACCGAGACACAAAGCGAGCGAGCTGGATTGTTTCGCTCTGCTCGCAATGACGGTGGGGCGGAGTCAACCGTCGATCCCGACATCTTCCCGTCATGGCCGGACCTCGTCATCGTCGATGGCGGCAAGGGCCAGTTCGAGGCCGCGCGCAAGATTCTGGCCGAGATCGGCGCTCCGGAGGTGCCGCTGGTCGCCATTGCCAAGGGCGCTGACCGCAACGCCATGCGCGAGACCTTCCACATGGCCGGGCGCGAGCCGTTCAAGCTGCCGCCGCGTGATCCGGCGCTCTATTTCATCCAGCGGCTGCGCGACGAGGCGCACCGCTTCGCCATCGGTACCCACCGGGCCAAGCGCAAGCGTGAATTGACCAAGAATCCGCTCGACGAGATTGGTGGCATCGGCCCTTCGCGGAAGCGGGCGCTGCTGCTTCATTTCGGGACGGTGAAGGCAATCAAGCGCGCTTCGCTCGAGGACCTGATGCGCGCGCCAGGCGTCAATGCGGCAACGGCAAAAGCCGTTCATGCGTTTTTTCAGCAGGGGTAGCGCATGCCAAAGGTTGACGCTGCCTTGGCGAGCCTGTTGAGGTATTGCCCGTGACGATTCTGCCAGACAGCTTCAGGCGTCCCGGGCCCTGGTCCGTGCCGAACCTGCTGACCTACGGGCGTATTGCGGCCATCCCCGCCGTGGTCGCGCTGCTGTTCTGGCCGCGTGAAGACTGGGTGCGCTGGATCGCGCTGGGCATTTATGTCATCGCGGCCATCACCGATTATTTTGACGGCTATCTGGCGCGCGCCTGGCACCAGCAATCGGCCATTGGCCGCATGCTCGACCCGATTGCCGACAAGCTGCTGGTCGCAGCCTGCCTGCTGATGCTGGTGGCAGACGAGACGATTGCCGGCTGGTCGCTCTGGGCGGCCATCGTCATTCTGTGCCGCGAGATCCTCGTTTCGGGCCTGCGCGAGTTTCTGGCGGAGCTGAAGGTCAGCGTTCCGGTCAGCCGCGTCGCAAAATGGAAGACCGTGCTGCAACTGGTCTCTGTCGGCTTCCTGATCGCGGGTCCTGCGGGCGAGGCCGTTTTGCCCGGCACCATCACCATCGGCATTGTCCTGCTCTGGGTGGCGGCGGCACTGACGATCTATACCGGCTGGGACTATTTCAACTCGGGCATCCGCTATCTGGTGGCCGAAGACGAGCGCGTGAAATGAATGAACCTGTGGTCACGAACCATCTGGTCAAGCTGGTCTATTTCGCCTGGGTGCGCGAGCGGATCGGCCGCAGTGACGAGATGCGCGAGCTTCCGCAGCATGTCGTCACGGTCGCTGATCTTGTGGCCTGGCTGGTGACGCTGGACGAGGGCTATGCGCTCGCTTTCGCCAACCCGGCCATCATCCGCTGCGCCATCGACAAGATGCATGTGACGCCGGAAACACGGCTGACCGGTGCGCGCGAGATCGCCTTCTTCCCGCCCATGACCGGTGGCTGAGGCAATCGCGATGGCCATCATCCGCGTCCAGAGCGAGCCTTTCGACCTTCA
>JAYWHQ010000295.1:0-3336 GCA_043777655.1 Allobosea sp.
GAGATGCGGCCGACAAAGGTTCCAGACTGCGGAAAGACCTCGACAAGGCCATCATCGCGCAGCCGGATCAAGGCCTCGCGCACGGGCGTCCGGCTGATGCCATAACGGGCGACGAGTTCTTTTTCACTAAGGGCGGAACCGGGACTCAGCTCCATCGAAATGATGGCCTGGCGCAGATCGTTTTCGACGACGCTGGCAGCGCTGGCGCGCGCACCCGGGCCCACAGAGCCACGCGCCAACTTGCGCTCACGGCGTGGCGCAGCACTTGCCGAGACCAACTCGTTTCGGGCTTTTGGCTCCAGCATCCAGCGTCTCGCTCCATCGATTGACATACTGATATATTAGTATATCGAAGCTGCCAAGGTGCCTTTGTGTGTGCAAGGATACGTTCGGGCTACCATTGGCTGTCCGTCAAATCTGGTCATTTTTAGCTGGTTTGACGCATTTTCGGAACCGAGGGCTGTTGATCCGGATGCCTCTGCACCAAGACAGGCTTTTCCCAGCTGATCCTGCGACACGCGCTGTCGCGCGGCAACTGTTCGCGACGGTCGAAAAGCTGCCTATCCTTTCGCCGCATGGTCACACCGACCCACGCTGGTATGCGCTGAACGAGGCTTTTCCTGACCCTGCCACGCTGCTGATCCAGCCCGATCATTATATCTTCCGGATGCTTTACTCACAGGGCATTGCGCTGGAGGCGCTGGGCATTCCCCGCAAGGATGGCGCACCGGTTGAACAGGACAGCCGCAAGATCTGGCGGCTCTTTGCCGATCACTGGTCTCTGTTTCGCGGCACGCCGACCCAGCTCTGGCTCGAGCATACATTGGCGACGGTTTTCGACATTGTCCTGCCGCTTGGCCCCAGAACGGCTGATGCGATCTTCGACCAGATTTCGGACAAACTGGGCACCCCTGCCCTGCGCCCGCGCGCCCTGTTCGAGAAATTCAACATCGAAGCGATCTCGACAACCGACTCCGCGCTCGACCCGCTGAAATGGCATGACATGATCGCGGCCTCCGGCTGGGGCGGTAGAGTCATCCCGGCCTATCGCCCGGACAATGTCGTCGATCCGGAATTCGAAGGGTTTGCTGCCAACCTCGACACGTTTGCGCAGATCACTGGCGAGGACACGGGGAGCTGGAAAGGCTATCTTGCCGCGCATGTGAAGCGTCGCGCTGACTTCAAGGCGCGCGGCGCAACGGCGTCCGACCATGGCCATCGCACGGCACGCACGGCTGATCTCAGCACTGCAGACGCCAGCAAGCTGTTCGACAAGGCACGCAAAGGCAAATGCTCGCCCGAAGAGGCCGATCTGTTTCGCGGCCAGATGCTGACGGAGATGGCACGCATGAGCCTCGATGATGGGCTCGTGCTGCAAATCCATCCCGGCAGCTTCCGCAATCATAACAGCCAGATATTTGCCGAGTTCGGGCGCGATATGGGCGCGGACATGCCCACGGCCACCAACTATGTCGACGGGCTGCGGCCATTGCTGAATGCGCTGGGCAATGAACGCAATCTGACCGTCATTGCGTTCACGCTGGATGAGAACACCTATAGCCGCGAGTTGGCACCGCTGGCAGGACACTACCCGGCCCTCAGGCTCGGTCCCCCCTGGTGGTTCTTCGATTCACCGGAAGGCATGAAGCGCTTCCGCGAGAGCACGACCGAAACGGCTGGCTTCTACAACACTGTCGGCTTCAATGATGACACGCGCGCCTATCTCTCCATCCCCGCCCGCCACGATGTCGCGAGGCGATGCGACTGTGCCTACCTCGCGCAACTCGTCACCGAGCATCGGCTCAGTGAGGAAGACGCAGCCGAACTGGCCCAGGATCTCGCCTATGGCCTTGCCAAGAAAGCCTACAAGCTATGACACATGCAAGCCGCCCCATCGACATGCGCCAGGTGGCTCATCCGCGCGACGTGAAGGGCTATGACACGGCCGCCCTGAGGGCTGACTTTCTGGTCGAGGGGCTGTTTGCCGCTGGCCAGATTCAGCTTGTCTTCAGCCATATCGAGCGGCTGATCCTGGGCTCTGCCGTGCCGCTCAGTGAGCCGCTCGCACTGCCAGTCTATGCGCCGACCGGCACGCCGTTTTTCCTCGCTCGCCGCGAGCTTGGCGTTTTCAACATTGGCGGGCCAGGGGCTGTACATGTTGGCGGCATTGCACATGAGCTGGACCGGCTGGACGCGCTCTATGTCGGGCTTGGCCATGAACATGTCAGCTTCAGCAGCGCGGATTCGAGCAACCCTGCCCGGTTCTACCTGCTGAGCACGCCAGCGCATCGCGCGGCAGAGACCACGCGCGTCAGGCATGCCGACTCGCGCAAGCTGGCGTTGGGCGCAACCGAGACGGCCAATGTCCGCACGCTCTGCCAGTATCTGATGCCGGACATGTGCGGCACCAACCAG
Source organism: Allobosea sp. (assembly GCA_043777655.1). Lineage (GTDB taxonomy): Bacteria > Pseudomonadota > Alphaproteobacteria > Rhizobiales > Beijerinckiaceae > Allobosea. Next base: position 2,416 of record JAYWHQ010000295.1, read on the forward strand.
CTGGTCATGGGCATCACGATGCTTGCACCGGGCTCTGTCTGGAACACGATGCCGGCCCACACGCATGACCGGCGCTCGGAGGCCTATCTCTATTTCGACCTGACGGCGGATGCGCGCGTCTTCCACATGATGGGCCAGCCGCAGGAGACACGCCATCTGGTGGTCGCGAACGAACAGGCCATACTCTCGCCGAACTGGTCGATCCATTCGGGATGCGGCACGACGAATTACAGCTTCATCTGGGGCATGGGCGGCGACAATGTCGTTTTCACCGACATGGACCCGGTTGCCATGGCAGAGCTGAAATGAGCGGCGCGCCCGCCCCCGCCATGTCCTCGCCTTTCGACCTTGCGGGTCGGCGCGCGCTTGTGACTGGTGCCAATACCGGCATCGGCCAGGCGATTGCGTTGGCTCTGGCACAAGCTGGCGCGCAGGTGGTGGTTTCGGGCCGTTCGTCACTCGATGAAACGGTCGCGCAGATTGCGGCTGTCGGTGGGGTCTGCCACGCGGTGAAGGCCGATCTTTCGCGCAAGGCGGACCGGGCCAGCCTGATTGCAAATGCTGTCGATATGGCTGGCCCGCTCGACATCCTTGTTAACAATGCAGGCATCATCCGCCGTGCCGATGCGCTGGACTTCAGCGAGGCCGACTGGGACGATGTGCTCGATCTCAACCTCAAGGCGACGTTCTTCCTGTCGCAGGATTTCGCGAAGCATGTTTTCGGGCGGGCCTCGGAAACAGCACAGCGCAGCGCGCGCATCATCAACATCGCCTCGCTGCTCTCTTTCCAGGGCGGCATGCGTGTCGCGTCCTATACAGCCAGCAAGGGTGGCGTCGCTGGCATCACGCGGCTCCTTGCCAATGAATGGGCGGCAAAGGGCATCAATGTGAACGCGATTGCGCCGGGCTATGTTGTTTCCA
>JAYWHQ010000296.1:0-11648 GCA_043777655.1 Allobosea sp.
GCCAAGAAGCCGAAATCCGCCAAGCCGAAAGAAACAGCCGCGCCGTCGCCATTTGCGCCGGAGCAGGGCAAGGCCAAGGCCGGGCAGGGCGCTGGTGCCAAAAAGAGCCGATAACGCTCACCCTGCCCGCACAACACCCCAGGCGCTGCGGTCTTCCTCCAGGCCGATCAGCGCAAGGCCATGCGCGATGGACTCGAACTGGCCGCCGGAATCAAGCTTTTCGGCGCCAAATCGGTCGACGAACAGCCGCCTGACGGACGGGATGTAGGATGTGCCGCCGGTGAGGAACACCTTGTCGATGGCAGTGGGCGCGAGGCCTTGTCGTGTGAACAGGTCATCGACGGTCCGTCCGATGCGCGCGAGATCATCCGCGATCCAGCCTTCGAACTCACTGAGTGTGATCTTGCGCTCGATCTCGATGCCGCCCTTGCGGAAGCTGAAGTCCACCTCAGGTTGCGATGACAAGGCCACCTTGGCTTTGGAGACGGCACGGTAGACGTCAAAGCCCCAATCATTGTCGATGATGTCCATCAGATGCCCGATCTGGTCAGGGCGCAACGCGACCTTCCTGAGCTTCTTCAGCTCGCGCTGGTTTTCCGAGGACTTCAGCAGCGCCAGCTGATGCCAGCGCGCGAAATTGGCATAGTAATGCGAGGGCACGTCCATGGCCTTGCCCATGGAACGGTACTGGCTGCCCTTGCCCAGCCTCGGCGAAACCACGGCATTGATGATGCGATAGTCGAAATTGTCGCCCGCGACCCCGACACCGGCATGGCCCATCGGGATGACCCGCAAGCCCCCATCGCGTCGCTCGAAGCGAAGAATCGAGAAATCCGAGGTGCCGCCGCCGAAATCGCCGACGAGGATGGTCGCGTCATGCTTGAGCCGCTGCGCATAATAATAGGCCGCCCCGACAGGCTCATAGACATGGGTGGGCGTGGCCAGACCCGCCTTGGCATAGGCCGCATCATAACGCGTGTGCGCCAGAGCCTCATCCGGGTTGCCGCCCGCAAACGCCACCGGGCGGCCCGAGACGATGGTCGCGCCTTGCGGGATCTGGCCCTTGGCATCAGCGAGCAGCAGCTGGAAAAAGCTGGCCAGAAGGTCCTCGAACAGGAACTTGGTCGAAAAGATGCGCGTGTCGCGGAACAGGCCGCTGGCGACATGGCTCTTGAAGGACTGGATGAAACGCGTCTCGCCAACCGAGGCCAGATAGCGCGCGATGGCATGGGGCCCGGCAAAGCGCTCGACCTTTGACGCGGCGTTGAAGTCCTCGCGCTCGAAGCACAGCACCGAGCGGTAGACATCCTCCAGCCCGCCATCATGCGGATAGGTGACCATGCGCACGGGCTGGCCGCGCTGTGCAATGGCGACAACAGTATTGGTTGTGCCGAAATCGACACCGATGGACACGTCAGACATGGGGCGCCTTCTGATGCTGCACTGCAGCAGGGCCGCCGGTGTTACAGGGCGCATGAGACACTGGGAAGTGTGATCGCTTCTGTTGCCACGCTAACGGATTGCTTACCCTGCTTTGCTACGGGTGATGGCTGTTGCACGACAGGATGGCTGGACAGATGAATCGCATGCTGGGCAAAATCTTCAGAAAGTCGCGCACGGATGCTGTTTCTCCAGCAGACCTTGGCGAAATCGAGCGCCTGCGCCGTGAAAACGAGCTGTTGCGCGATGTGATCGCCCATGTCCCGGTCGCCGTCGCCGTCTATGACGCCGATGACAGGCTGACCATCTGGAACGAGCGCTATTCTGCGATCCATGCTGATGCGCTGGCCGGACTGGCCAAGCCCGTGGCCTATGGCGATCTGGTGCGCGCAGGGTTGCTCAAAAGCGACTTCAAGGGCGACCTCGAAACCGAGGTGAAACGCCGTGTGGCATTGCAGCGCCAGGGCTCCGGCCAGACCGACGAACGCAATTATCCCGATGGCAGCTGGCGCAGCATTTCGAAGCATCGTGTGGTCCAGGACGCCGTTGCAGGCTTCGCTCTCGATGTCACTGCTTTGAAGCGTCGCGAAGTGGAACTCGAGATCAGCCAAGCCAAGCTGGTGCGGGTTGCCACCGAGGTTGTTCCTGATGCGGTTGCCGGGTTTGGCAAGGTGGCCAGAGAGTTGCAGGCCGCAAGCAGCGAGGTCCTGTCCCTCGTTGGCTGTTCGACCGAGCAGGTCGTGACAACAGGTTCGGCTGCAGAAGAACTGAGCGCGGCGATTTCGGCAGTGGCCGAGAACACCCGCGCCAGCGCCGACCATGTGACCGAAAGCCTTGCGGAGGCGAAGCTGCTGGACCACCAGATCGGCGAGCTGAGCGGCGCGCTGGCACGCGTTGGCAGCTTCACGGAAACGATCCGTGGCATTGCCAACCAGACCAATCTTCTGGCCCTGAATGCCACCATTGAGGCCGCCCGTGCCGGCGAGGCCGGGCGCGGGTTTGCTGTCGTTGCTGCCGAGGTCAAGGCTCTGTCGCAGGCGACAGAGCGCGCCACGCTCGAGATTGCAGCGCAGGTCGCAGCGGTTGGCGTCCTGATGAACGAGGCATCTGCTGCGACGACCCGCATCATCGGTCGCTCGAATGAAATCGCGGAACGGTCATCTGATGTGGCGGGGTCGTTCACCCAGCAGCAGGGCGCCGCCGCTGCGGTGTCCGGCGCCATGCACGCGTTGATCTCCAACAATGAGGCAACACGCGCAGCTGCTGACACGGCAGCACGCATCAGCCATCAGGTGTCAGCCACCGCGTCCCAGCTGGAAGAGACAGTGATTGCGGCCCTTCGCAGCGTCGGCGGCGGCGTGCGCTGATGACGGGTGGCTTCGAGGCAGCGCCTGTGGATGCGCCACCGGCATGTGAGGCGTGACCACCTGAAAAGCGCTATGAGGACAGCCATAGCATTTTCGGGAATCACCTCATGCGGCCCTATCACGACCTTCTGGAACGCATCCTGCGCGAGGGCGTGCGCAAGGATGACCGCACGGGCACGGGCACCATCGCCGTGTTCGGCCACCAGATGCGCTTTGATCTGGCCGCAGGTTTTCCGCTGGTCACCACCAAGAAGCTGCATCTCAAATCGATCATCCATGAGCTGGTCTGGTTCCTGAAGGGCGACACGAATGTGCGCTATCTGCAGGAGAATGGCGTCACGATCTGGGATGAATGGGCCGATGAGAAGGGCGATCTCGGGCCCGTCTATGGCCGCCAATGGCGCAGCTGGGCCGCGCCCGATGGGCAGGTGATCGACCAGATCGCCTGGCTGGTGCAAGAGATCCGGCGCAATCCGGATTCACGCCGTCTCATCGTCTCGGCCTGGAACCCGGCAGACATCCCGAAGATGGCGCTGGCGCCCTGCCATTGCCTGTTCCAGTTCTTCGTGGCCGATGGCAAGCTCTCCTGCCAGCTTTATCAGCGCTCGGCCGATGTCTTCCTCGGTGTGCCGTTCAACATCGCGTCCTATGCGTTGCTGACGCATATGGTCGCACAGGTGACGGGCCTGGGCGTTGGCGATTTCGTCCACACGCTGGGCGACACGCATCTGTATGTGAACCATCTGGAGCAGGCGAAGTTGCAGCTGACGCGCGACATCAGGCCGCTGCCGAAACTTGTGCTTAACCCGGCGGTGACGCGGCTGGAGGACTTCGCCTTTTCCGATGTGACCATCGAAGGCTACGATCCGCATCCGACGATCAAGGCACCGATTGCGGTTTGAAGCGTGTTCTGGATTGGGCAAATCCTGCGCTGCCGAGCATATCCCAGCTCTCGAAGCCAGCGAACAGGCGTGACGCGCGGGATCACATCTGTTATAACACTGGTTGCAAAACAAAGGAGCACACGCCCATGTCCGCCCTCAAGCTGCGCAAGATCGGCAATTCCGTTGGTGTCGTCCTGCCGAAGGAGGTGCTGGCTCGGCTGCGCGTGGGTGAGGGCGACAAGCTCTTCCTGCATGACACGCCGGACGGCATCGCGCTCAGCCCGCGGGATGAAAGCTTTGAAGAACAGATGAAGGTGGCGCGCGAGGTGATGCACCGGCGCCGTGCCGTGCTGCGCGAACTCGCAAAATAGGGAGGCCAGAATGACGAATTTTGTCTGGCTGTCGCTTGCAGCTGTCTTGGCCATTCATGACGAGCAGATCGCTGAGCACGGCGGACTGTCCGGCGTCCGGGACATGGGGCTGGTCGAATCAGCGCTGTCGCGTCCGCAGCTCAAGTCGCAATATGGCGAGGAGGGGCTTGCGCCGCTGGCGGCGGCCTATGCCTATGGATTGGCGCGAAACCATCCTTTTCTCGATGGGAACAAGCGCACGGCTTATGTGGCGATGGAAACGTTTCTGGCCCTCAACGGGGCGGTCTTTCTGGCAACTGATGAAGACGCCACCATCACCTTCCTGCGCCTTGCCGCAGGCGAGGTGAGCGAGGAGGCGCTGGCTGCCTGGATCGGCACGCATCTGGGGGGCTATACGCGATGACGGTCAGCTCCACCGCAAAGGTCTTGCCGCTCGTTCTTGTCGCAGCCATGGCCGAAAATGGCGTCATCGGCGATGACAACCGGCTGATCTGGCGGTTGAAGACCGATCTGCAGCGTTTTCGCGCCTTGACGCTGGACCGGCCTGTCATCATGGGCCGCAAGACATTTCAGTCCATCGGTCGTCCGCTGCCCAGGCGCGAGAACATCATTCTCACGCGCGATGCCAGCTTCCGGGCCGATGGCGTGCATGTGGTGACATCACTTGAGCAGGCGCTGGCGCTCGGCCAGACGCTCGGCAAAACCATGCAGGCTGACGGTGTCACGGTTGCTGGCGGCGCAGACATCTATGCGCAGTGTCTGCCGCTGGCCGACAGGCTGGCCCTGACGCTGGTTCATGCCAAGCCCGATGGCAACGCGGTCTTCCCTGCCTATGACCGGCTCGCTTTCAAGGAAACGCGGCGCGAAACCCATCCAGCAGGGCCGGATGACGAACATCCGTTCACCTTCATTGATCTTCACAGGGTGGATCGGGCTGCTGCCCGTTGACGAATCCACTTCCGATGCCCAATTCACTCAACGAAAGCACGGCCCGAGACGCGGGCAGTGTCGTGACAGAACAAGGATTGGCGTGAACGATGCCATGGAGCAACCAGAGCGGCGGAAGCGGCGGCAGCAATAACGGCGGTGGCGGGGGCCCTTGGGGGAACCGTGGCGGCGGTTCCGGCGGTGGCGGCAATGGCGGCGGCCCTTGGGGCGGCGGTGGTGGTTCTGGCGGTGGCCAGGGCGGCGGCAATCCGCCCGATCTGGAAGAGATTCTGCGCCGCAGTCAGGACAAGCTGAAGAATTTCATGCCTGGCGGCAGCCTAGGCGGGCGCAGCATCGTGCTGATCGCGCTTGCCGGAGCGCTGCTCTGGCTTGCAACCGGCATCTACACCGTTCGGCCCAACGAGGTCGGTCTCAACATGATTTTCGGCAAGTTCGTCGGCAAGACGGGCCAAGGCCTGAATTTCAATCTGCCTTACCCGATTGGTGCGGTGTTCAAGCCGCAAGTCACCAACGTCAACAGCACCGAGGTTGGTTTCCGCGCGGTGGAAGCCAGCGGCCGTCAGGGCCAGCGCGACGTGATCCAGGAAAGCCTGATGCTGACCGGCGACGAGAATATCGTCGACATCGATGTCATCGTTCAGTGGCAGATCGATCCCGGTCGCCCTGAGGATTATGTCTTCAACATCCAGGACCCGCCAGGCACCGTGAAGGCCGTCGCCGAAAGCGCCATGCGCGAGATCATCGGTCGCCGCAACATCCAGCCGGTGCTGACCACGGACCGTGCGCAGATCGAGACCGAAGTGCGCCAGCTGATGCAGGACACGCTGAACTCCTACAAGGCGGGCGTGCAGATTCGCCTGGTGCAGCTGCAGAAGGTTGACCCGCCGCAGCAGGTCATCGATGCATTCCGTGACGTTCAGGCCGCGCGCGCCGACCAGGAGCGTCTGCAGAACGACGCGCAGACCTATGCCAACCGGGTCGTGCCCGAGGCACGTGGCCGCTCGTCGCAGCTGCTGCAGGCCGCTGAAGGCTTCAAGGACCAGACCGTGGCGGAAGCCAAGGGTCAGGCCAGCCGTTTCACCTCGGTGTATGACCAGTACAAGCTCGCTCCGGGCGTGACGCGCGAACGCATCTATCTGGAAACGATGGAGCGCGTCTTCGGCGGCATGGACAAGATCATCCTTGACCAGAACAGCAATGGCGGTGGCGGCGTGGTGCCTTACCTGCCCCTGAACGAGTTGCAGCGCAGCCGTGTCCCTGCCGCCCAGAACCCGGGAGCGCCGAAATGAGCCAGTTCCTTCGTGCCTTCGGGCTTGTGGTCGTCGGCATCATCGCTGTCGCCATCTATGCATCGACCTTCGTGGTTCAGCAGACCCAGTCAGCCATCGTCCTGCGCTTCGGCGCCGTGCGGAAAGTCGTGACTGCGCCAGGGCTTTATTTCAAGCTTCCCGCGCCGTTCGAGCAGGTTCTGAACCTCGACAACCGCATTCTCGACCTTGATCTCCCTGCGCAGGAAATCATTGCCTCAGACCAGAAGCGGCTTGTGGTCGATGCCTTCACGCGGTTCCGCATCACCGATCCGCTGCGCTTCTTCCAGTCGTCCAACAACATCCAGCGTGCCAGCGCCCAGCTTGCCAACATCGTCAACAGCCAGGTCCGCAGCGTGCTGGCCGAAGCGACTTTCACCTCAATGGTGCGCACCGAGCGCTCCAAGCTGATGCAGCGCATCCGTGATGACGTGAACCGTGAGGCTGAGCGTTTCGGCATGACGGTGGTTGATGTGCGCCTTCGCCGGGTAGATCTGCCGGAAGCCAACTCTCAGGCCGTGTTCCAGCGCATGCAGACAGAGCGTGCCCGTGAAGCTGCTGAAGCCCGCGCGCTTGGTGCCCAGCAGGCGCAGGAGATCAGGGCGCGTGCCGACCGTGAAGCCACGATCATCGTGGCGGATGCAACACGCCGTTCCGACGAGTTCCGCGGTCAGGGTGAAGGTGAGCGCAACCGGATCTTTGCGGAAGTCTTCGGCAAGGACCCCGAGTTCTTCGCCTTCTGGCGTTCGATGCAGGCCTATGAGGCCAGCATGAAGGCGGGCGAGACCCGGATGGTGCTGTCTCCGGATTCACCTTTCTTCCGGTATTTCTCCGACTCGGCCGGGCGCAAGCCTGCGGCCAAGCCCTGATCCTGAGCCCGGCGTCGCGCGCATGAGTGATTTTCTTGCGGCGCTGGGTCTGGTTTTCGCCATTGAGGGGCTGCTTTTTGCCGCAGCCCCCGGCTTGGCCAAGGAAGCGCTGAAGAGCGCTTCTGAAACGCCCGTGGAGCGCATGCGCCTGATTGGCATCATTTCGGCAGTGGTTGGCGTCGCTCTGGTCTGGTTTGTGCGGCGCGGGTGGTGAAATCCGCCAGTTTCGGCAAGAATTTCCAGCAGCCGTGCTTCCGCCGCAATTGCTGCGTCAATGACAGGAACGTGAACCGCGCTGGCGATTGCACTTGCGGCAGGCCCTATCCGGCGGCAGACTCGCCTGAGTATCATTCTCGTCAGATTATCATCCGGCATCGCGCAATGCGCACCATGAGGTTGTCCATGACCATGACTTTCAAAGCTGTCACTGGCCTGCTGCGCAGTGCCCTGATTGCAGGCGTCGCTGCGGCTCCGCTGCTGGCAATACCCATGCTGATGACCACGCCAGCCGCAGCACAGGCGACCCCCCAGTTGCTGGGTCAGGGCAAGGGCCAGGTTTCGCTGGCTGATCTGGCCGAGCAGGTCATGGATGCGGTGGTGAACATCGCCGCTGTCACCACGACCGAGAACAAGGGCCGCACCTTGCCGGGCCTGCCTCAGCTTGGGCCGGACACGCCATTTGGCGACCTGTTCGAGGAGTTCTTCAACCGCCGCGGCCAGGGTCAGCAGGGCCAGGGTCAGCCGGGTCAGCCCGGCCCGCAAGGTCAGGCGCCGAACAACCGCGAAGGCCAGGGCGAGGGGCCGCGTCAGCGCCGCTCGCAATCTGCCGGTTCCGGCTTCGTGATTGATGGCTCCGGCCTCGTCATCACCAACAACCACGTTATTGGCGAGGCGAACGAGATCACCGTGATCCTGACCAACGGCACGCGGCTGACGGCTGAAGTCGTTGGCAAGGATGCCAAGGTCGATCTCGCCGTGCTGCGCGTGAAGCCGGACAAGCCGCTGAAGTCGGTCAAGTTCGGCGACTCGGAAAAGATGCGCATCGGCGATCCGGTGATGGCCATCGGCAATCCGTTCGGCCTTGGTGGTTCGGTCTCGGCCGGCATCGTCTCGGCCCGCAACCGCAACATCCAGCAGGGCCCTTACGACAACTACATCCAGACGGATGCGGCCATCAACAAGGGCAATTCCGGCGGCCCGCTGTTCAACATGGCGGGCGAGGTGATCGGCATCAACACAGCCATCCTGTCGCCCACCGGCGGCTCGGTCGGCATCGGCTTCGCCGTGCCGTCGGCGCTGGCCACCACCATCATCGACCAGCTGAAGGAATTCGGCGAGACGCGCCGCGGCTGGCTGGGTGTGCGCATTCAGGCTGTGGACGATGCCACAGCCGAGGCGCTGGGCCTCGGCAAGCCGCGCGGCGCGCTGGTGGCCGGCATTGACGACAAGGGCCCCGGCAAGCCGGCTGGCCTCGAAGTCGGCGATGTCATTGTCAAGTTCGACGGGAAGGACGTGAAGGATTCGCGCGATCTGCCGCGCATCGTCGCTGCCACCCCGGTCGGCAAGGACGTCGCGGTCGACATCGTGCGCAAGGGCAAGGAACTGGCCAAGACGGTCAAGCTTGGCCGCCTGGAAGATGGCGAGCGCGTGCAGCAGGCCTCGGCTCGGCCAAAGGCCGATGTTCCCGCAGCTCCCGCCGTGACCACGGTTCTCGGCATGGACCTTTCGGTCCAGAATGATGAACTGAAAAAGCGCTATTCGATCAAGGACGGCACCAAGGGCGTCATCGTCACCAAGGTTGATCCGAACTCTGGCGCGGCCGACAAGCGCATTGTTGCGGGCGAACTCATCACCGAGGTCGGTCAAGAGGCGGTCAATACACCCGCTGACGTGACCCGGCGCATCGAGACGCTGAAGAAGGAGGGCAAGAAGACAGCCCTGCTCCTGGTCTCGACCGCGCAGGGCGAGGTTCGTTTTATTGCGCTGGCGATGAACTGAGAATGATGAATTGCGATTGATGGCCTGAGCCAGCAAGGCGCAGGTGCCATGGCGCACACAACGACGCGCCGTCCGGTCCTGCCGGGCGGCGCTTTCGTTTCAGCTGGCGAAATCAGCCCTGCTGTAGCCCTGCGCATAGAGCAGTGCCGTTAGGTCAGCATGATCGACCCTTGCATGCGCCGCAGCAGCCACTGCGGGCTTGGCCCGGAAGGCGATGCCAAGACCCGCTTCCCCCAGCATGGCCAGATCATTGGCGCCATCGCCCACAGCCATTGTTGCCTGCTGTCTCAGCCCGAAGCGGCTGCGCAACTCGATCAATGCATCGAGCTTGGCCTGACGCCCGAGGATCGGCTCCTGCACCGTGCCGCTCAGCCTGCCGTCAGTCACACCGAGGACGTTCGAGCGATGCTCGTCAAAACCGATCACGGCATGGATCGGGCCAGTGAAAACCGTGAAGCCGCCCGAGACCAGCGCACAGTAGCCGCCATTGGCGCGCATGGTGCGCACCAACTCCGTGCCACCCGGCGTCAACGTGATCTGGTCCCGGATGATCTCGTCCACCACGCCGGTCGGCACGCCCTTGAGCAGGCCCACGCGTTCACGCAGGGCAGGCTCGAAATCCAGCTCGCCACGCATGGCCCGCTCGGTGATCTCTGACACGCGCTCTTTCAGGCCGACATGGGCCGCGAGCTCGTCGATGCATTCCTGTCCGATCATGGTCGAATCCATGTCGGCCAGAAACAGCGCCTTCCGCCGCCCGGCCAGCGGCTGCGAAATCACATCGATCAGCGCATCGCCCAGCGCATTGCGGATGGCCGCTGTCAGCGCTGCCGGGTTTGAGCCACTGACAAAAACATCGGCAGCAATGCCGTTTTCAAGCCAGGCAAACGTGCTGCCCGTGCCGGCCGCTTGCGCAGCTTCGCGCAGCAGGGCATCGGTGAGGCACGGCGCGGCAGGACTGGAAACAAGGGTCGAAACAAGCATCATGGCAATGGCACGCGTGTTGGAAAAACTGAGCAGATGACCAAGGCCGTGCTCATCGCAGGTCCGACCGCAAGCGGCAAGTCGGCATTGGCCATCGCCCTCGCGCAACGTTTCAATGGCGTCGTCATCAATGCGGATTCTATGCAGGTCTATGCCGATCTGCGCATCATCACGGCGCGTCCCTCACCGGAAGAGGAGGCCAGTGCGCCGCATCGCCTGTTTGGCCATGTCGATGGCGGCACCAACCATTCGGTGGCCCGCCACGTGGCTGACATTGGCGCCCTGCTGCCGACATTTTCCGAAAGCGGCCAGCTGCCCATCATCGTGGGCGGCACCGGCATGTATTTTCGCGCGCTGAGCGAGGGTCTGTCAGACATTCCTGTTGTGCCTGACGCGGTGCGCGATGAGGTTCGCGCGTTTTGCCTGACGCGAGATGCGCCGACGCTGCATGCGGAACTCACGCGCCTGGACCCGGTGACAGCCGCCGCCCTGCGCCCCAGCGACCGGCTGAGAATCATGCGCGCGCTGGAGGTTCATGCGGCCACGGGCCAGTCTCTTCACAGTTTCCATGGCGCACGGCAGCCGGGGCCGCTGGCAGATTTTCAGCTTGTGCGGCTGTTTTTGGCGCCCGAGCGGGAGCTGGTGCGCGCCCGCATCGATCAGCGTTTCGTGCAGATGATGCAGCGTGGCGCACTGGACGAGGTGAAGGCGCTGGCTGCCCGCAATCTCGACCCGCTCTTGCCAGTGATGCGCGCGCATGGCGTGCCCTGGCTCATCACGTATCTTGCCGGCGAAATGACGCTGGACAATGCCATCATGCGCGGACAGGGCGACACGCGCGCCTATGCCAAACGGCAGATGACGTGGTTCCGCAACCAGATGGCGGGCTGGCAGGCGATCACGCCAGAAGAAGCGCTGGACGCCTCACAGAAGGCGGTTGGCAGTCTGCTGGAGGGCTGACCTCAGGCAGCCAGAACAGCGGCCCGGCCCGGCATGGAGAACATGACGCGGTTGCGGCCGCCTTCCTTCGCCGCGTAGAGCGCCTCGTCAGCGCGTGCCAGCAGCGTGCCCAAGTCATCATCCGGCAGCAGCGTGGCGACACCGAAGCTGGCCGTGACCGTGATCTTGGCCAGTTGCTCGCAGACGATCTCGTTGCCTGCCATCGCCTGACGCAGGGTTTCGGCGATGCGCACCGTGGCATTGGCATCCGCGCGCGGCAGGCAGAGCACGAATTCCTCGCCGCCCAGACGCCCGACGAGATCGGTTTCGCGCCGAACACTGCCCAGCAAACGCTCGGCCGTGGTGCGGATCACGATGTCACCCGCCGCATGGCCATAGGTGTCATTGACGCGCTTGAAGTGGTCGAGATCGACCATGACAATGGACAGCGGCTCACCTGTCGCTTGCGCCTGCACAAGTGCGGCCTGCGCCTTTTCCTTGAAGCTGCGGCGGTTGAGCAGGCTCGTCATCGCATCGATTT
>JAYWHQ010000297.1:0-3328 GCA_043777655.1 Allobosea sp.
GCAAGCTTGGCCATCTCGGCGCGGATGACATCCATCGACTCTGCCGCCCGGTCATTCTTGGTGGCTGTGCCGCCAAAATGCAGCGCGGCCTCGCGCAGCGGATACAGCGAGGACGACACGCCATAGGCAAGTCCGCGCTTCTCGCGCACCTCCATGAACAGCCGCGAGGTGAAGGCCGAGCCGCCCAGCATGTGGTTCACCACGGTGGCGATGATGAAGTCAGGGTCGTTCCGCAACAGGCCGGGTGCGCCGAAACGCAGCACGGTCTGGGGAACATCCATCTCGATGACATGCGTCTGCCCAAGGCCAGAAACAGCCATTGGCGATGTGATCACATCGCGCGCCATGCCCAGTGGCAATGCACCGAACACAGCGTCGAGTTCCTTGGCCAACTCTGTCGCTGTGATGTCACCGACCACCACGACCTTGAGCCCGGCGCGCTGGAACAGTCCCATGGAGACCGACCGCAACGCGGCCGTGTCGACGGCCGTGACAGTGTCCTCGGTGCCCTTCACCGGGCGGCCATAGGTGTGGCCGGGGAAGGCGGCAGCGAAGAAAGCATCAGAACAGATCGAATCCGGGTTCTGCGCGGCGCGCTTCAGGCCCGAAATCACCTGGCCCTTCACGCGTTCGATGGCGTCCTCGTCGAAGCGCGGCGCATTGAGCGCGAGCGCCAGCAGCGTGAAGGCCTCGGCCTTGTGCCGGGTCAGGCAACGCATTGACCCGCTGAAGGCATCGCTTCTGGCCGAAAAAGACAGATCGATGGCCTGGTCGGCAAGCCTTGCCTGAAACGCTTCCGAATCAAGATCGCCTGCGCCTTCATCAATCAGGCCGGAAACCAGATAAGCCGCACCACCAAGCCCTGCCGGATCACGCGTCGCGCCATTCTCGAATGTGAATTCGAAGGCGATCATTGGCAGGGCATGCTCTTCAACAAGCCAGGCCTCGACGCCGCAAGACGCCATGACCCGCTGAACCTTCAGCGTGTTTTTGGATGGGGTCGGGATGGCATGAGCAGTCATGGGTAACCTTTTGAGCCGGACTGTCGGAAAGCAAATCCATCATCCAGGCGATGGGGTGGAACGTTGCGGGTTGGGCCCCGCACTCAGGCGGGAAGCAACAGGCCCGTTACGCTGCGATCAGCAGCGAGATGCCGCCTCGCGGCTTCCGTGATCGCGCCAACGCCAACGGCCTCGATGCGTGCCGGCCAGGCCAGCACATCCTCGATGGTCTCGCCAACGGCCAGCGCCGCACCGAAAACGCGCGCCAGCGTTGACTGGCTGTCGCGCGAAAAGATCGTATCGGCCATCAGGCGCGTCTTGGCCCGTGTCAGCTCGGCCTCAGTCGGGCCGTCGCTGAGGAAGCGCGCCAACTCGGCATCGAGACCCGCTTCAAGTGCTGCCATCTCGACACCGGGGCGCGGGCTGCAGGATACCTGGAGGGCGGCGCTGTCGAGCATCGAGCCCATGAAGTAGGCGCTGGCACCGGAGGCCAGATCGCGTTCGACCGCCAATGTCCGATAGAGCCGCGATGTCGTGCCGGAGCCGAGGATTTCGGCCGCAAGATCCAGCGCAAACGCCTCGTCCTTGTCAGCCGTGCGGTAGGCCGGCGTCAGCCAGCCACGCCGCAAAGAGGGCTGTTGCACACGCGGATCGGCCAATGAGACGCGGCGCGAGGCGCGCGCCAGCGGCTCCAGCGGGCGGGCACGCGAAGGGGCCTCGCCACGCGCGGCCAGCTGGCCATAGGTCGCTTCCGCCAGCCGCGTCACCTCAGTCAGGTCAGTATCGCCCGCCACCACGAGAATGGCGTTCTCGGGCGTGTAGAAGCGGCGATAATAGGCAAAGGCATCATCACGGCTGAGCGTCTCGATCTCGTGCTCCCAGCCGATGATCGGCGTGCCATAGGGATGGTGCTTGAACAGTGTGGCCGAAAACTCCTCACCCAGCTGCGCAGACGGATCAGCATCGACGCGCATGCGGCGCTCTTCCAGCACCACGTCGCGCTCTGGCGCCACCACGCCTTCGTCAAAGGCCAGCCCGGTCATCCGGTCAGCCTCGTATTCCATCATGGCGCGCAGGTGTTCTTTCGGCACGCGCTGGAAATAGGCGGTATAATCATAGGAAGTGAAGGCGTTCTCCTGCCCGCCGAGCCCGGCCACGACTTTCGAGAACTCGCCTGCCGGCCATTTTTCCGTGCCCTTGAACATCAGATGTTCGAGAAAATGCGCAATACCGGACTTGCGCGCCGGATCATCGGCCGAGCCATTGCGATACCACACCATATGGGTGACCACGGGGGCGCGCCGATCCGGCACAACCACGACATCAAGACCGTTGGAAAGCCGCGTCGTCGAGACCGGAATCGCGAGGCTGGATGGCGGAACATGAAGTGTCATGAATCAGACCTGCGGGCACGAGGAGCGGACAACGCAGATATAGGCAAGATGGCAGGCCACGTCACCCTGCGCGCATGCGCCGCAAGACAG
Organism: Allobosea sp.; assembly: GCA_043777655.1. Taxonomy (GTDB): domain Bacteria; phylum Pseudomonadota; class Alphaproteobacteria; order Rhizobiales; family Beijerinckiaceae; genus Allobosea. The sequence goes on from JAYWHQ010000297.1 coordinate 2,486, forward strand.
GTGTCTGCAAACCGCAATTCAGAAACTGGTGCCAAAGCGATCCAGCTAAACCAAATCCGGATTTCAACAGCAACCGGGCCTGACCAAAATCAGCGCCGGATGGTGCCTTGCGCGAATTCTTTCTGGTTTGTGCGTTGCGTGTCTTCGCGCGGGCCTTCGAAGCCGGGCTTGACGATGTAGCCTGCAGCGGGCTTGCGCGTGCCGGTTGGCGGCTCGCTCAGACGGCGGCGCTGAGGCTCGCCTTCAGCCAGTACGGAAAGGTCTTCTGCCGCATTCTTGCGTGCCGCCAATTCACGTCCGATCAGGATCGGGCCGATATTCTCTTCGAAAGTCGTGCTGCCACGCTGTGGAGGCGGTGCCACGCGCTGGTTCGGGTCACGCCCTGCGCGCAATTCGTTCACGTCCATCGTGGGATTGCGCTGTTCCTTGAATTTCTCGCGCTCTGTCGAGGGCAGATTGGCATCGGCGCGGGCGGCACGGCGCGCCACGACATCCGGATCATTCGGCCAGGCGGCATTGCGCTGGGCGGCGCGCTCCTGCGGCTGCGGCAGGCGCGAACCCGGCGGCACAACCAGCGGCGCGCGCTCCCGATACTCGATCGCGTCTTTCTCGCTTGGCAGGATGCCGATATTGCCCAGAAGATTTCGCATCAGAACACCTTCCTGCGCCTGTGCAGGAAGTGATGCGAGCGACAGGCCCGAGAGCAGAAGAGCAGCAGCAACGACGCGTTTTGTCATGGGGTATCCTTCAATCCAGCTCCGGTAAACCAAACCTGCACCCCTGATAACACTAGCCGAGCGGCAAAATCATGGCGGTTCAGAGCGCGTTCGTGCTTCCCGGACG
>JAYWHQ010000298.1:0-11556 GCA_043777655.1 Allobosea sp.
CTTGTCTGCAGCCGGTTGCTGCGGGCGGCCTTGAGCGCGGTCACGCCTTCTGGCAGCAGCGTGATCATCGCGATCACCACTCCCACCATCGCCAGCGGCAGGCCCGCGCCCATGATCGATTTTTCGAGCGTCGGCGACAGCACTTTCGCCAGCAGGATCACCACGCCGAGGCTGGCAATCATGAAGATTGCAGACAGGATCGTTGTCTGGCGGCCGGGCTTCTTTGCGGGTTCGCCGCCACCTTCATCGAACAGGAAGTCAGCGCGATGCCGTACCGTCTGCACGAAGATGAAGACCGCATATAGGATCAGCGAGACGGTGCCGACAAACATCAGCTGATTGGGCGCATAGACCGGACCCACCGTCGTCGTCGTGAAATTGGGCAGGATGAGCGCGATGACTGCGAAGGTCGCGATCACACTGAGCGTTGCAGACGCACCCTGGACGCGGAACTCCTGCTCGTAGTGACGCAACCCGCCCACCACGAGACAGATGCCGACAATGCCGTTGAGCACGATCATCGTGACGGCAAAAACCGTGTCGCGCGCAACGACTTCCGAGCCCGCCGAGCCAGAGGCCATGACGGAGATGATGAGCCCCACCTCGAGCGCCGTGATCGAGAGCGCCAGGAGGATGGCGCCGAAAGGCTGCCCGATGCGGACCGCGAGGGTTTCAGCAAAATGAACAGCCGCAAACACCGCAGCGCCAAGGCAAGCCACAGCACCGATGAGAAACAGGGGGTTTGACCCTGCAGCCAGACCCGCAGATTTCAGCGCAAAGACGAGCGCACCCGCGATTGGCGCAGCAATGCACCAGACGGGGATCCTGTTCCAGTCAGTGTTCGGATCCGCCATGTCACTTCTGTTCCTGATTGAGGCCACAAGGCAATTTTTCTGTTTCAAAGGCAAGTCGCCCTGTCACCGGAATTGTCCCTCTCCGCATGACAGGCGCATGGCGCCACACGCCGCTTGTGCCGCCGCCCCATCGCGTGTAGATCACGGCTCGCTTCGACCGGCGGCAACGCCAGCGGCTCAACCTGCGGACAGGTGGCAGAGTGGTTGAATGCACCGCACTCGAAATGCGGCATACCCGCAAGGGTATCGGGGGTTCAAATCCCTCCCTGTCCGCCAGTCTTATCAAGAAATGTATAATTATATCAATGGTTTAGACTTCTGGTCAGAAATCAAATCTGACTTCTACCCACATTATACCCATTATTCTTTCGGGTTGAATGCAGACATTTGTAGACAATTTCAGCCGTCCAAAGGCGTTTCAGTATCGCGCGCGATGACGTGCTTTTCGCGAAATGCTTTCATCGTGGGTGTTGGGAAAACCACAAGCCGGAAGAGAAGCCACCACAGATTAAACCCGGTTGGGCTATTCAGTGAACCCGACGAAACCAACCCGTGCGCGATGCTGTTTCGAAGGTTCGGGCCGGTTCGACCGGAAAGCAGTGATTGAAGGTCGAACACGAACGCCGCGCCAAGTGCCTTCTTCAACCGATCATTCCCCATGATGCGTTCAATTGACCAAACCTCTTCAACGCCGTCCTGATTCAAGCTTCGCGGAACCTCGCCTGTTTATTCGATGATGTGCCGCAACCCATTTTCAGCTTGCGGCACGAAGACGTGAAGTGCGGTCGAAAAATCCTACCGGAAGCCGTCTGCGATGGCTTTCACGAACAACGGCAACCGGCCTTCTGGAATAAACCCGCTATCGGCGATCAAGCATTCGATTTCCTTTTCGGTCACGTCATGTTCGCTCAAGATCGTCCGAACAGCGGGCGCAATCGATCCTGTGACGGCAAGGTGCCTGTGAAAACCGGCGTTCTGTTCAATGAACCCTGCGATGGCTGCTTCGTTGTCTTTAGCGTCCGTTGACGAAATGCCCGGCCTTCGGCCAACCTTGCGCCCTGTTTCATCATAGATTTCAGCGGTAAAGTGCGCATGCAATGGCGCATCTTCTAGTTCTTTCAGCGTCTGTTCACGGATGCTGACAGGATCAATCGGCTTCTCAAATACCGCCAACTTGCAAAGGGCGTCATCAAGCGGCAATCCCATGAAGGCCGCTTCGGCCTGTTCGACCATCGGACGAATATCGATTTCGTGGCTGAAGCTCTGCATTTCGTCGAGAGTCTTTTTGCCCGCGATGGCAAGCCGCCGTTGCAACTCTCGAATACGGGCGCGAAGGGATGGCCGTTTGCGAAAGGCAAGAACCGCGTCTTCCCAAAATGACCGTGCAGCCATGAATGACCCGCTGGCTTCTTGCGCTTCGGCTTCTTGGACATGCGTTTCGGCGGATGCGACGCGGGCCGCTTCCGCTGATACATCGTCCTTGGCCAGCTTCAACAGCTTCGCTTGAACGTCGAAGTGGTTGCGCGCGCGCCGGAAATCGCCGCCTTCGCATGACTTCACCGCAACGCGCCCGGCGATTTCGGCAAGGGCAGGAAAATCACCAAACTGGAATTCAGCAAGCAATTCGAGCGCCTTGCAGGTGAAAAACATTGGGTCTTCGCCGTTGTAATGGCGAACCCGCGCTCCAAGATGCGCAAGCACGGTCTTTGGCAGTTCGCCCTTCGCGTCGATTTGCCGGGCAATGCGCAACCCGCGTTCATATCGTTCCATGCAAGGAGGCCAGCGTTGCGGGTCTTCTAACCGAGAACCGGCTTCGATGTATGCCGCGACCGCTATTCGCGCGGCTTTGAAATCTTTGCGCCGTAGCCAAAGAATGTCGCCGATACGCGCCCGAAATTCAGGATCGGCAATAGTGTTCAGGGTGCCTTGGATCGCATCAAGTTCACCGTCCGAAAGATCGGCGGGTATCAGGCTTCGCCGCCCCTCCATTTGCCACATCGGCCCAAATGGTTCAGCTTTTCCATTTTTGAAGTGCATATTGAAAATTTGCGCAAGCAGCCCCCAACCATTGTTCGGATGATTTTTTTCAAGCCTGTCGAACGCAGAAGCAAAATTGCGATCCTTTTTCTTTTCGACGTTTTCAATCGAAGCCAAGATCGAAGCGGCGTCGGGAAGGGTTGTCTTGTCTTCAGCCAAGTCAGCCACCCGCTTTACAGTTTGATTTGATCGAATCTTCGAACATTGGGCGATCCTAACCATTCAAAGGCTGATTTTGGATTCGGTTCTTTATTTACCCACTCCCTTTTCGTCTGACGGCGAACTGCGCTCCTATGCCGATTCAAACAAGCGCCCGGCCACGGTTGGCGAGCAAGTGTCGATGATGCTGTTCCTGATGTCGCCGGAAGCCTCCAACTTCACGGGCGGCATCTACGCAACAGATGGCGGCTGGACTGCGTATTGATCGCAACTCGCGGGCGCTGCGAAATCCACAGGCTGGACAAGGCCTTGTTCCGTTCATCTCGCCATCATCCTCGCTGCCCTCTCGTAGAAATCATCGGCGCCGAAATTGCCGGATTTCAGCGCGAGCCGCAGCTTGCCGGCATTGGCCATGAGCACCGGCACACCCGGATCAATCTCCGGGCCGATGGCAAGCGCTTCGAGCGACAGGGCGCTGACAACGGCGCCCGAGGTTTCGCCGCCGCCGACCACGAGCCGCGTCACGCCGGCCGCGACCAGTCCGCGCGCAAGTTCGCCCATGAAATGCTCGATCGCGCCTGCTGCCCGCTCGCGCCCGAATGTCTCCTGGGCCGCGCGGACGGCATCCGCCGTTGCAGACGAGGCCGCCATCGGCATGGCACTGATCCGCTCCAGCATCCAGGCCAGCGCCTGTGCGACACTCATGCTGCCGTCGAGAATGGCCCCGGGCTCCAGCGTCAGCACGGGATGGTTTTCCGCGAAATTGGCGACTTGCCTCAGCGACTGCACCGAGCAGGAACCCGACAGTGCGGCTGCAGGCCCATTCGAAGCTGCGCCCACGACGGTCTGACGGCTTTTCGCGGAGCCAGAATCCGCCAGCAGACCGGCCTTGCGGAAGTTGGCGGGAAGGCCCAGCGCGATGCCCGAGCCGCCCGTGATCAGACGGTGATCGGCAATGGCCTCGCCAAGCGCCAGCAGATCGTCATCGACCACGGCATCCGTCACGATCAAACGGCGGCCGGCCTGCAGCTCTGCCGCCATTGCAGCGCGGATCGCTGCCGCCCCAAGTCGCACGGTGGGATAGGTCACCCGCCCCACCTCGCTCCTCGTCTGCCGCCGCAGCCAGCGGGCAATGTCGGGGTCGGTCATCGGCGTCAGCGGGTGGTTGCGCATGCCGGTTTCGGACAGAAGTTGCCCGTTCACGAAGAGGTGGCCGTGAAACAATGTGCGCCCTGTCGCCGGAAAGACCGGGCATATGACCGCGATGCCGCCCAGCCGTTCCAGCAGCGCCTCGGTGACGGGACCGATATTGCCCTCAGGCGTCGAGTCAAAGGTCGAGCAATATTTGAACAGGATCTGCCGGCAGCCTTGTGCCAGCAGCCAGTCCAGCGCCTCAAGCGATTGCTTCACAGCATCGCTCGCCGGAATGGTGCGGCTCTTCAGCGAGACCACGCCCGCCTCACAAGCTGCATCCGCCGGCTTGGCAGGAATGCCGACAAACTGCGTGGTGGCCATGCCGCCCTTGGCCAATGTGTTCGCCAGATCGCTGGCGCCGGTGAAATCATCTGCAATGCAGCCGAGAAGCATGGGGAAGGTCTTTCAGAACGTTTTCAGTGATCTCAGTCCAACGCACCTGGAGCGCTTGCGAGCAAGGTCTTCAGATCAGCATGGACGGATGCGATGTGAGCAACCACCAAAGCGCAGGCCCGATCTGTATCGCGGCTGCGGCACAGCTCGACAAGTTCGGCATGCTCGCGCACCGCACGTTCCCAGGCAGATGTGCGGCTGAGTTGCAGGCGTGTGTAGCGATCACTGGTCTGCAAAAGGCTGCTTACGATGGCCAAAGTGCGCGGCTGCGTGGCGCGGGCATAAAGCACCAGGTGAAGCCGGGCGTTCAGCTGGCCCCATTGGGCAGTGTTGGCCGTTTTGACGGCAACCACAAAGCTGTTCTGCAGGGCATCGAGCTCGGCAAAGTCCTCTGGCATCAGCCGCAGGCAAGATGAGCGCAGAAGCCGGGGCTCCAGGATCAGCCGGAGTTCGAAGACATCGTCAACTTCTTGCGCCGAGAGGCCTGCCACAACCGCGCCCTTGTGCGGCTCGATGCGCACAAGCCCTTCGGCTTCAAGCTGGAACAGTGCCTCGCGCACCGGAATGCGGCTGACGCCGAACGCCGAAGCCAGCATGTCCTGCCGCAGCTGCATGCCTGCAGGCTGGACACCGCTCAGAATGTCGTGCCGCAGCCGTTCGACGATCGATGCTGAGAGGGTGCGATTCTTCAGGCCAGCCATTGCACATTTCTAGTCCACAGGCCGTGAGAAAGCCATTGACGCACGGATTGTATACAATCTACAAACCGATGTCATGATCGATCTTGCAAATGATGCCGGACAAGCTGACGTGGCAGTGCGCCCCACGCCCGCATGGGCGCGCGTCTGGATTGTCGCATCAAGCGGGCTGCTGGCGGTCGAGCGTCGGCTGATCATGGCCTTCATGGCGCTGCTCTGCGTGCTGATCCTGCTCAACATCACCACGCGCTACATGGGCGCGCCGATCTACTGGATCGATGAATCGGCCATCTATTCCGTGGTCTGGCTTACCTTCATCGGCGCTTCTGCCATGACGCGGCTGCGGCTCGATTTTGCCGTGATGATGCTGACCGAGAGGCTGTCGCCACGCGGGCAAGTTTACGCGCGCCGAACAGCGACTTTGGGCGTTGTGGCCTTTGCCGTGCTGCTGTTGTGGATGTGCTGGCTCTGGTTCGATCCCGTTGGCGTCGCGTCAGCGGGTTTCGATGCGCGCGCCTTTGCCGGCATTTCATTCAACTTCATCTACACCGAGCGTACGCAGACGCTGAGCTGGCCCAGCTGGGTGCTCTACCTCATCATTCCGATCTTTGCCCTGTCGATGCTGGTGCATGCGCTCGCGAACCTCGTGGAGGATTTTGGCCTCAGCCCGCGCTCGGCCTATGCCGGTTTTTCCTTTGCGCAGGCGGATGGGATCAACTGAATGGTCACTTCGGTTGCTTTCTTTGCCATCATGCTGGTCGGTGTTCCGATTGGTATCTGTCTGTGCCTCGCAGCCGTCGTCTACATCATGGCGACCGGCAACCCGCTGCTGTTCCAGAGCTACCCCCTGCAGCTGTTCGGCGGTGTCGACAGTTACGGGCTGATCGCCATCCCGCTTTTCATCTTGATCGGCGAGATCATGAATGGCGGTGGCATCACAAGACGCATCGTTGACATGGCGATGGCCTTCGTCGGCCAGCTGCGTGGCGGCCTCGCCTATGTGAACGTGCTGGCCAACATGTTCGTGTCGTCCATTCTCGGATCGGCTACGGCCCAGGTCGCGATCATGTCGCAGATCATGGTTCCGCAAATGGAGAAGGCGGGATACGACAAGACGTTCGCCGCAGGCCTCACGGCCTATGGCGGCATGCTGGGGCCCATCATCCCGCCATCGGTGATGTTCGTCGTCTACAGCGTCATCGCGCAGGTGGCTGTCAGCGACATGCTGATTGCAGGCATCGTGCCGGGCGTCATACTCACAGTGATGTTCTGCGTCATCATCGCGTTGATGGGCTATGTCTACAAGTACCCCGTCACCGAAAAACTGACGCTGGCTGAGCGCGGGCGGACCATCCTGCTGGCCCTGCCCACCCTGTCGATTCCAGTTGTCATCATTGGCTCGATCCTTGGCGGACTGGCCAACCCGACCGAGGCTGCAGCTGTCGGTTCGCTCGCCGCCGTGGTTGTCGGCAGATACTGGACGAAGGAATTCCACTTCCGCCAGATGCCCGAGATGCTCCTCCGGGCCGGCGTCTATTCCGCCATCGTGCTTTTTCTCGTGGCAGCGGCGGCCGTGTTCTCCTGGGTGCTGATCTACGGCAAGGTTCCCCAGGCGGCAGCGGCATGGATCCAGACGGTCGCGAAAGACCCGGTCAGCTTCATGCTGCTCACCAACCTGATCCTGCTCATCATCGGCACAGTGATTGACGGGGTTCCCGGCCTCATCATGACTGTCCCCATCCTGCTGCCGATTGCCACCGAGGTTTACAACATCGATCCGCGTCATTTCGGCGTGGTGGTGGTCATCAACCTCGTGCTCGGCCTGCTCTCGCCGCCAGTGGGCCTGTGCTTCTTTGTTGCCGCGGCCATCACCGGGGCCAAGCCTGGCAAGATGTTCATCGTCACGCTGCCGTTCTTTCTGATTTCCTGCGTGCTGCTCGTTCTGCTGTCGATCTACCCCTGGCTCTCACTCGTCATGCTGAAGTAACCCCCAACCAAAGAAGGATTGCCGACATGCACATCAATCGCCGTCAGATTCTGGCCGCAGGCGCGGCCTTCTCGGTGGCCTCACCTGCCATCGTTGTGGCGCAGGCGCGCGAAATGCGCTGCGGCATTCTCACGCCAAATGGTCACCCCTGGAATCAAGCGGCCATCCGCGTGGCCGAGCGTCTCAAGACCGAGACCAATGGACGCCTGACCCTGACCGTCTTCCATGCCGGCCAGCTCGGCAACGAGCCTGCGATGATGCAGCAGCTGCAATCAGGCGCGCTCGACATGGGCTGGATCATGGCGGGCGAACTCGGCACGCGTGTGCCAGCCATCGCCTCCGTCAATGCGCCTTACGTGGTCGATTCAACGGCCAAGATCGCCAAGCTGGTGCGCCACCCGCTGACCATGAGCCTGTTCCAGCAGCTGCCTGCTGAAACCGGCACTGTTGGTTTGGCCTGGGGCATCACCGGCATGCGGGCGATCTTTGCCGCCAAGGACATCTCGACCCTGGCCGACATTCGCGGCATGAAGCTGCGCATCAACACCACACCTGCCTATCGCGACTTCTACCAGTTGCTTGGCGCAGCGCCCACGCCGATCCCGGCGCCGCAGGTGTTCGACGCGATGACCAATGGCCAGGTTGACGGGCTGGAATCCGATCTCGAGTTCTCCTGGCTTCAGCGTTTTGACAAGGTCGCCAAGACGCTGCTGCAGATGAACGCGCTGCACATGCCCGTCATCGCGCTGATGTCTGGCCGTGTCTGGCAGGCCATGCCTGCGGTTGATCGCGAGCTGATCCAGCGCGCCGTCAAGACCGAACTTGACCGCCAGATCGACGAACTGGCCGGAAACGAGCCGAAGATGGTCGAGAACTTCAAAGGAACGTCGGTCACGATGCGTTCGGCAAACCCGGCTGAAGCCGAGTCGGTTGTCGCCGAGTATGACAAGATCTGGGTGCCGAAGGCGCCGATCCTTGCCGAGCTTCGCAAGATCGGCAAGACGCTCTGACGCACCGCGCCTGAACCGCCTGAAACACTTTCAAACGCATGGCGGCTCATGCTGCCATGCGCTCTCCCAACACGTCCAAACACAATGAGGCCTCCCATGACCAAACATGTTTTCACCGGCGTGATGCCGGCACTGATGACGCCTTGCACGGCTGACCGGCAACCGGATTTCAAGGCGCTTGTGCGCAAGGCCAAGGAGCTGTCAGCGCTTGGCATGTCTGGCTTCATCTATGCAGGCTCGATGGGCGACTGGCCGCTGCTCACCGACGAGCAGCGCATGGAGGGCGTCGAGCATCTGGTGAAGGCGGGGCTCAAGGTCATCGTTGGCACGGGCGCGCAGAATCCGGCGCGTGCGGCGGCGCTCGCTGCGCATGCAAAAAAAGCCGGCGCAGCCGGGCTGATGATCATCCCCCGCGTGCTCTCGCGTGGGTCTTCACCTGCCGCCCAGCAGGCCCATTTCGCCGGCATTCTGGAAGCCGCCGTCGATCTGCCCTCGGTCATCTACAACAGCCCCTATTATGGCTTCGAGACCAAGGCTGATCTCTTCTTTGCACTGCACAGAAAATACCCGCATCTGGTCGGCTTCAAGGAGTTCGGCTCGGCGCAGGCCATGAGCTATGCCGCCGAACACATCACCAACCAGTCGGACGCGCTGACGCTGATGATCGGTGTCGATACCGAGGTGTTCCACGGTTATGTGAATTGCGGGGCGACCGGCGCCATCACCGGCATCGGCAATGTGCTGCCGCGCGAGGTGCTGCATCTGGCTGATCTCTGCATGAAGGCCGCCGCTGGCGACCCCGTCGCGCGCGCCCGCGCGCTGGAGCTGGAAAAGGCACTTATGGTGCTCTCCACCTTCGATGTCGGCGTCGATCTTGTGCTGTTCTTCAAGCACCTGATGGTGCTGGAGGGCAGCCCGGAATATGAGCTGCACTTCAATCCGACAGATATGCTGACGCCAAGCCAGAAGACATTCGCAGAGACGCAACTGGCTCTGTTCAAGCGCTGGTATGGGGCTTGGGTGAAGAATGTTGCCTAGCTTGCTGAGTGCGAGCCAGCGGGCCTTGGGTTGATCACTCGTTTGCTGGCATCGCTTGAGGTGCGTAGGCCATTGCCGAAATCTGATCCGGCCGACCTTGCAGTGAAAGATGGCTTTGCCTTGGGCCTGAACGCGCAATCACCTGTCCGGCCTTGATGACAGCCAAACGAGGTGGCCTTAGCCGGATGGCCTCGACGGGGTCGCGCGCATCCAGCAGCACCATGTCGGCGGGATGGCCAATGGCAATGCCATAATCCTGCAACTGCATGGCGCTGGCTGCGCCCGTGGTGACGGCGGCGAAGCATTGGCCCATCGCCTCGATCGAGGTCATCTGCGCCACATGCACCGCCATATGGGCGGCATCGAGCGGATCACCTGTGCCCAGCGAATACCAGGGGTCCATCACGCAATCCATGCCGAAGGCGACATTGATGCCCAATTCCAGCATTTGCGGAATGCGCGTCAGGCCGCGCCGCTTGGGATAGGTATCGTGACGACCCTGGATGCAGATGTTGATGAGCGGGTTGGCGATGGCGTGGAGCTGCGCCTCCGCCATCAGCGGCAGCAGCTTCGAGACATAGTAGTTGTCCATCGAGTGCATCGAGGTGAGATGCGAGCCGCAGACGCGGCCCTGCAAGCCAAGGCGCGTGGTCTGCTCGGCAAGCGTCTCGACATGGCGCGACATCGGGTCGTCGGTCTCGTCGCAATGCAGATCGACCAGCAATCCGCGCTCGGCGGCAATGGTGCAAAGCTGGCGCACGCTGTCGGCACCGTCTGCCATCGTGCGCTCGAAATGCGGAATGCCACCGACGACATCGACGCCCATGTCGAGTGCGCGCTTCAAGTTCTGCACCGCACCGGGTGACCGCAGATAGCCATCCTGCGGAAAGGCCACCAGCTGCAGCGTGATGTAGGGCGCGACGCGCCGCTTCACCTCCAGCAGCGCCTCGACTGCCAGCAGCCTGTCATCGCAGATGTCGACATGGCTGCGGATGGCCAGCAGGCCTTGGCTGACGGCCAGATCGCAATAGCGCATGGCACGCTCGATCACCGCCTCATGGGTCAATTGCGGCTTGAGCTCACCCCAGAGCGCAATGCCTTCGAGAAGCGTGCCGGAGCGGTTGAGCCGCGGAAGACCAAGCGACAAAGTCGCATCCATGTGGAAATGCGGATCGACAAAGGGTGGGCTGACAAGGCGGCCTGTGGCATCGATGGTCTCGCGTGCATCGGCCGCAACACGCGGCGCAATCTCGACAATGCGCCCGTCCTTCACGGCAATGTCGATGCCTGTGCGGCCATCGGGCAGGTTGGCTTGGCTGATCAATAAATCAAGCATGTTGGCCTCTCAAACATCACAATAGCGAGCATTGCTTTGGCACAAAACCGGTTCTCACTTCTGTGCGCAAGGCTCGGCACTCAGCGCTCGCCCTTGATAAAGGGCTTCATCAGCGCGCGCGGATAGTCTGCGCGGCGCGCCACCAGGATCAGCGCGATGATCGACAGGATGAATGGCATCATCAGGAAAATCTGGCTGGGCACAATGCCGCCCGCCAATGTCTGCAGCCGGACCTGATAGGCGTCAAACGCTCCGAACAGGAGCGCGCCGATCAGCGCCTTGCCTGGCCGCCAGGAGGCAAAGACAGTGAGTGCGATGCAGACCCAGCCGCGCCCGTTTATCATGCCGAAGAAGAAGGCGTTGAAAGCCGACATGGTGAGGAAAGCCCCGCCCACCGCCATCAGGGCCGAGCCAACGGCCAGCGCACCCATGCGCAGGCCGGTGACCGAGAGACCCTGTGCATCGACCGAGGCCGGGTTGTCGCCCACTGCGCGGATCGCGAGGCCGAGCGGCGTGCGGTAAAGCACAAGGCCTGTCATTGCGACACAGAGAAAAGCCAACCAGGTCAGCGCCGTCTGCTGCGCCAGCGCCGGGCCGATCACGGGGATGATCGACAGCGCCTCAAGGTTCAGCGGCTGGAAGGCCTCGATGCGCGGTGGGCTCGTCACAGTCGGAAAAGCCACGCGATAGCCGAAATAGGAGGCGCTGGTGGCAAACAGCGTGATGCCGATGCCGGTGACATGTTGCGACAGGCCAAGCATAACCGTGAAGCAGCCGTGCATCAGGCCAAGGCAGGCACCGACGAGCGCTGCGACGCCAACGCCGGTCCAGAGGCCTGCGCCCAAGTAAA
>JAYWHQ010000299.1:0-11461 GCA_043777655.1 Allobosea sp.
CTGCGCGAGATCAGCGCGGCCAGCCGCACCCTTGCGCACGACGAGCACGATGTCATCCACGCTGGCAGCGAAAGCCTGCGTCACATCATCGGTGCCAATGGCCGAACCATCGACAATCATCGGGTCAAAGCGGCGCGCGGCAGGGAAGAATTCGCTGGCGATCTTCTCGGCTGTCACTGCTGGAGCAGCCGTGGCCGATGCGCGCGGCAGGAAAAACACGCCTGTTGCCTCATCCTGAAGGGCCGCGCGCACGAGACCTGTCGCGCCAGACACGACATCGGCAAGGCCGAGTTCGGCATCGGCAGCCAGCAGCTGCGTCAGGCTCTTCTCGCCACGGCCAGCATCGACCAGAAGCGGCGTGCGGGAATCCTGTGCTGCGGCCAGCGCCAGGTTGAGCGCGACCACGGAGGTGCCGGCCCCCGGACGCAGCGCCGTCACCAGAATGCGGCGGCTGACACCCTTGGTGGCCAGACCCTGCAATTCGCAACGCACCTGACGGATGGCCTTCGAGAAGGCTGAGCCTGGATTGTCGATGATCTCTGCCACAAGCCCCTTGCCCTGAAATACGGAGGTTTCTGGCACAGCCGCCTTCAGCCAGCGCCGCGACGACACGGCGGGCAAAGTCGCCAGCAGCGGCGCACCTGCCGCTTCGGTTGGCTCGGCAGCAGCCGAGAGCGGTTCGCCAGACGCACCAAACCGACGCCACATCGGGCGGGCCGTTGTCGTGTCCGATGGCTGAGCAGCGGCACTTGTCTGTGGCGCAGGTGCACTCTCGGCAGCGCGCGCCTCGGCAGCAGCGGCAGCGGCGGCTCCGGCAGATGTCATGCTGCGGAAGGATTTGGCGGCAGGCTGCGCGCTGGCGGTTTTGGCCTGCACGACCGGCGCACGCGTCGCCGCGCCAACGCCCGCAAGCATCGCGGCACCCGGCCCTTTGCTCCAGGCACGACCCAGGACAAGCAGCGTGCCCAGTCCAAGGCCGGCCAAGCCACCCAGAATGGCCAGCACGCGGCGCGAGATGCCGGTGCGGGCCTGCGGCGGCACGGCAAAGCTGATGATACGGGCATTGGTGGTGTCGATGCCGACAAGCTCGCCGGTTTCACGGGCGCGGCGCAGGAAGGCGTCGTAAATGGTGCGCGAGGATTCGATCTCGCGCTCGATCTCGCGCAACTGCACGAACGAGCGGCTGGCTGTGACCTGGCCGCGCTTGAGCTCTTCGATGCGATCCATCAACTGCTTTTCGGCGGCACGAACGCGGTCATATTCGGCCTTGGAGGCCTGCGAGATGCGGGTCAGCTCTTCGCTGATCTGGCGGCGCGCATCGCGCACCTGCTGTTGTGCGGCCACCAGCAAAGGGTGCCGCCCACTCAGGCTCGCCTGCAGATCGGCTTCCTTGTTGAGAGCCGCACCCAGCTGGGCGCGCAGGGCCGTCATGGTGTTAGAGGCAACGGCCTCAGGCACGGAACCCGCCTCGACGCTTGAAGCGCGCGTCAGCAGCGTCTGGTCATATTTCGCCTTGGTCTCGGCGACCTTGGTGCGCAGCTTGGCCAGCTCGGTGTTGACCTGGATCAGCTGATCCTCGTTGATGAGCTTGCCGCCCGCGCCGATGATGTTGTTGGCTTCCTTGTAGCGCTCGGACTTTTCCTCGGCCAGCCGCAGCCGGTTGCGCAGTTCTTCGAGACGGGCATTCAGCGTGGTGCTGGCCCGAAGCGCGACATCGGAGCGAACTTCGTTCTGGTCATCAAGATAGGCGTTGGCCAGCGCATTGGCGATGCGGGCCGATTTGGCCGGGTCTTGTGTTGTGGCGGTGATGTCGATGACAAAGGTGCGCTCGCCGCGGCGAACGCTGACATTGCGGTCCAGCACATAGAGCGCGGCCAGCTTGGAATCGACACGCCCTGTGTCGGGGCTGGCGAGGCCAAAGCCTTCAAGTGCCTTGCGGAGGGCACCGCCAGAGGTTGCTGCACCAAACTCGGGATCAAGCATCAGCTTTTCGCGGTCGATGACGCGGTTCTTCACCGTGTCAGAGGCGATGATGCGCGCCTGGCTCTCCAGATAGGCTGTCGTGCTGTCATTGTTGATCGCGTTGGGCGAGACTTCGTTCTGCAGCACGCGCAGGTCGCGCGGATCGATGATGAGCTGTGCCGTTGACTGGTAGCGCGGCGTGAGGAGCCCGCCCAGCAATGCGCCGATGACCGCGCCGACAAGGCCCAGAAGCAGGATCCAGAGCTTGCCACGCCACAAGACTCCGAGCAGCCAGCCAAAGCTCATGCCGCGATTCTGGCCAGACGCCTGTGTGGCACCGGCGGAAGCAAGGGTTGGATCGTTCTGGGCTTGGTTGATCGTGAACATCTGCGCGGCCGTACCATTCTGGGACAGAAACCTTGCCGGATGGCACATGTGCCACCGAGCAGGTCTCACTTGCAGATGAGGTTGCAGCTTTGGTGCCAGAGGCCTGCCCGACAGGCAGGGCTATCGCGCCGTCCGCCGACCTCAGACTCTTGCGCGGGTGAATTGCTCGATCACCTTCATCATCGGCTTGGGCTTGTAATTCACATCCAGAGGCAATGGCCTGCTGGGTCGCCTGTCGTCGCGTTTGAATGTGGTGGAAATCCAGCTGTTGGCGTCACTCATGCCCCAGGTGATGATCGCTTCGGGTCGGTTGATGAGCGACATGGCCGAGAGAAAACTCTGGACGAGATTCGCTGCCGCCTGATCGCGCGCCGCCGGTTCTGGCGGGAAGCGCCAATCGATGACATCCAGCTCGGTCACAACCGTCCCGACATCGAGTTTGGACAGGTCCAGGCAGAACTTCTGCAGGCCAGGACCATCCATGTCGCGCTCGCCATAGAGATGCGCCTGGAAGCCGACAGTGTGGATGGGGATTCCCTTGTCTTTCAGGCGGCGGATGATCCTGATCGCCTCTTCGCGCCGCGCACGGGTGCGCGGGTCCGGGTTCTCGAAATCATAGTCGTTCAAGACGAGCCTGGCCGATGGATCGATGCGGGCGGCTGTTTTGAACGCGGTCTCGATATAGCCGGGGCCCAGCAGGCGCAGCCAGATGGTGTCGCGCAGCGGGCCGGCACCCGCCAACGGATCATGGGCGATGACCTCGTTCACCACATCCCAGGATCCGATCACGCCCTTGTAGCGATCAACCACTGTCTCGATGTGGCGGATCAGCTCGCGTTCGGCCTCGGCAGCGGTCTTCATCTCCTTCGCCCAGGGCGGCAGAGCGTCTCCCCAGACGAGCGCATGACCACGCAGGGTCTTGCCGGCATTCCGCGCAAAACCGATCAGCTCATCGGCACCTGAAAAATCGAAGCCGTCACGCTTGTGGCGCAAGGCCTCCCATTTCAGATCGTTCATCGGCACGATGACATCGCAATAACGCAGCAAAGCCTCGCGGTAGCGCGGATCGGCGCGAAAGAACTCGATCTGGGCCGCCGAACCGAAGGCAGAGCGCTTGGGCTGCGCCAGTGCCCCGGTCGGAACCGAAAGCGAGGCAGCAGCTGCTGCCTGCAGGAAATGACGACGGGTGATCTGTGTCATGACGATCCAGTTCAGGCTCGCAGCGGCACGAATGCCGACACAGCTCTGTTCCATTCAGGTTCGATCAAGCCTTTTGGGGCTATACATCGAGAGAGACAGTCCTGTCTTCTGCACATTCTGGGCCCAAGCGGCCAAAAGGCGCGAAAAACAGATGGTGCCGGACCGCAGCACAATGGTGGACTACCTGCGCATCCTGGGCGGCTCGGCCGGGCGGCTTGTGGTGTCACTTGTCTACTTCCTGATCGTTGCGAACACGCTCAGTCTGGCTGATTTTGGCCTGTTCGCCACAGCTTCGGCCACAGGCCTTATCCTGTCACGCCTGCTTGCCTTTGGCTTTGTCTCGCCGGTTTACAGAACAGCAACAGTGCGCCCGCGCCTGCTGGGCGCCTATATGGGCGGCTTCTGGGCACTCATGCTGGCCTCGCTGCCGGTGATCGCGCTGCTGGGCTGGCTGATCTTCCAGCTGCTGTTCAAAGGGCGGATGTCAGCGCTGGCCTTCACCTGCATCCTGCTGGCTGAGATTGTCGGCTGGCGGCTGGTCGAACTGGTTTCCATCATCTGCAATGGACTGAGGCGGTTTGGCCGCGCTGCATTGCTGGTGGTCATCGGCTCGAGCCTGCGCACGCTGGCGGCCATCGCCTTCTGGTTGTCTGGCTTCGCGACACTGGAAGCCTGGGCCTGGGCCTATCTGGTGGCCACGGTCTCCGCCGCCATCGTGGCCTTTGCCGCATTCATGCCCCGCGTGCGGCTGCGCTTTGTGGCAAGGCTTTATGGGCGACGCATGTCGGATGCGCTGGGCGCGGCAGCAGCCGAGATCGGCTTCTACGCGCAATCAGAGCTCGACAAGCTGCTGGTGCTGGCTGTCGCCAGCCCGCGCGTCGCCGGCCTCTATGCCATTGCAATGCGCGTTGTCGATCTCACTGCCATGCCGGTGCGCAGCTTCAACCAGATGGCCGTCCAGGCCCTGATGAAGGATGGCGGAGCGCTCTCGGGCCGCAAGAAGCGGGCGCTCACCGAGCTTGGCATTGCGCTGGTTTCGGTTGGTGGACTGGTGGCGATTGTCGTGCTGCTCTGGCTGTTTCCCAATGCGCTGGGCCGCAACATTGCTCAGGCCGGGCCGCTGCTGGCGCTGATGCTGGTTGTTCCTGCTTTCCGCAATCTGATCGAATATCACGCCGAGCTGCTCTATGCGCATGAGCGGATCGCAGCGCGCATTGCGTTGCTGGCCGGGCTCGCATGCCTGAAGGCGGGCCTGCTCTGGTGGCTGCTCAGGGCCTTGCCGGAGCCGGAAAGCTGGAGCCTGTGGCTCAATGGCGTGTTTGCCTTGCTCTATCTTGTCTCGGCTGTCACCGCCTACCGGGTGCTTGGCACGCGCAGGCTGCCTCAGACCTGATCGAGATAAGCGCGCAAGGTCTTGACCTCGGCCCCGATGAACGACTGCACGCCAATGGCGACCTGGCCCTCCTCCAGCCCGGCTGCGGCCGCAGCGATGCCGCCGGCAGGCCAGTCTTCGGGGCCCCAGATCGTTCTGGCCAGCGGCAGGGCTGCTGGCCAGTGCCGGGCTTTTGCGCCGAGAACCCGGTCGACAAAATAGCCATAGACCATGCATTCCGAGAAATTGCGGCTGGCCGCCACCTCGGCGATCCAGTGGCGCCCGCGCTGGCGCTCCAGATGTGCATGCAGCGCCAGAATGTTGGCCTTCGTCCAGGTCACCAGATTGTTGATGTAATCGTCGGACGGGATTGCTGGCGCTGGCAGACCAAGCGCACGGCTGGCAGACCGGCACCAGCTGACATGCTCCGGCATGTCAGCGGTCAGCCCGGCTGGCTTGCGATAGAGCCTGGTGCCGCGCTCATCCGACAGGGCCGCGAGATCGAAGGGCCGCAGGAACATGAGATCGGAGTCGGTATAAAGAAAGACATCGTCTGCCATCAGCGCAGGCAGTGCCAGCTTGCGCAGTTGCTGCGCGTGCCAGCCGCGCAAGGGCGGGATGCCGCGCATAAGGGCGCCCTGCCCTGTCCAGATGCGGCGACGGCCAAGGCTGAGCAGATCAGGCCAGCATCGCAGCCAGTCGGGAAACAGTGCTGACTCTGGCACGATGATGCGGTTTGGGGTTTCCAGCCGGCGGAACGCGGCGACATCGCGATCTTCGACCAGCAGGTAATGCTTGTTCCAGCCCGTGACGAAGCGATCAATACTGGCGCAAAGCAGGCGGCAGCGCTCGAGATCGCCTGCATAGCTGGCCGTGACAATGGCAGCGCTCGGCAAAACCGGCATCATGGCCGCCCACCAAGACGCAGCCTCAGCATGCGCAGCAGGAAAAGCGGATTGCCCAGCAGGTAGCGCCGCCACAGGCGCGAGGGCTCCAGCGCCAGGCGATAGACCCATTCCAGCCGCAGGTTCCGCACCAGCTCCGGGGCACGGCTGACCTCGCCCGCGCTGAAATCGATGAAAGCACCGATCGCGGCCGCCACACCGCAATGCGCTGCCGTGAGATGAGCCGCGATCCACTGTTCCTGCCGCGGATTGCCGAAGCCGACGAGCAGGAGGTCGGGCCGCCCTTGCGCAAGCTGCGACAGCAATTCCGGCTCTTCGGCAGCCGTGAAATAGCCGTGATGCAGCAACTGGATGCGATGGCGCGGGAAGCGGGCCGAAAGCCGTTTGACAGCAACATCACCCACACCGGGACGCGCGCCGAGCAGCATGACGGACAGCGGCCGATCCGATGTCTCGAGCAGTTGGGGAATGAGATCGGTGCCGTTCAGGTTGGCCGGAAACGGCTGGCCGTGCAGCAGGCGCGCACCGATGTCGACGCCAATGCCATCCGGCAGAACAAGGAACTGATTGAGGCATTCGCGAAAGGCCGCGTTCGTCCAGCCCAGATTGACGACATGGGCGTTGCAAAACGCGAGCTTCAGATGCCGCCCGGGCGCCATCTGGCCGAAGACCAGCGCCTGCGCTTCTCGTGCCGTCAATGCAGCAATCTGGATCCCGGCAAGATCGCGGCTGGGCACTTTGGCTTCAGGCATGACGCTTCTCTGACGACGCGGCGCTCACATCGCAACGTCTGATGAGCGTACCGCCCGCAAAGAAAACATGCAGGCGGCAAGGTCAAGCATTCTCGACCGGCAGGGTGATTGCGGCTCACCTCCCGAGCCTTGGATCAATGTTACGAATGGTCACTGTTGTTGCGCTGCAACATGGCTCGAAATGACACAGTTATTGCACCGCATTCGTCCGTTCCGACTTGAACGTGAAACGGTCCAGGCGCAGAGCAAAGCACCCGGAAAGTTCTGATGGCCGCTCCAGGCAGAGCGCTGCAGATGCGGCCACCCTGCGAGGTCAGCACCTGCGGCATGGCATTTGCTCGGCAAGGGCAGATCGCGCCTCGGTGGCTCTGCTTATGTGCCGAATTGAACCGTTTCACGATTCCGATGGATCGACTGGGCTGACAGGAACTTCGCGCCATGATGAGCGTCAACGATATTCGTTATGACACAGCAGCGTCATCAGAGGCGCGGGCCAACCGGCTGCGACACTGGATTGGCGCGCTCATGGCGTTGGTCGACGGGTTCTCCGTGCTGGCCATCGTTGGCCTGTCGTCACTGCTGTACCACGTGGTGGTGTACAGTCATTTTGGCAGCATTGAAGTCACTGCCGAACTTGCGGTGCTGATCGCCGGGTTGTTCGTCTTCACCAACCTGATGCAGGGCCGATACCGGCTGACCAATTATCTCTCGACACGCGGGCAGATCGCCAAGGCCTTCACGGTGTGGAACATCACCATGGTGGCCTTCATCGCCATCGCCTTCATGGCCAAGGTGATCGACAACTATTCCCGCGCGGTGGTGCTCGTGACCTACCTCGCCGGCATTCCGCTGATCGCCCTGGCGCGCAGTGCCATTGTGCGCGTGGTTTCGGTGGCCAGCAAGACCGGCCGGATCACGTCCGAGCGTGTCTTCCTGATCGGGCGAGAGAATGACGTGATGTCCTTTGTCTCGCGCCATCAGCCCTGGAACATCGGCTTCGTCATTTCTGATGTCGCCTTCCTGCGCAGCGGCAACATTGGCTCTCCGGCCAATGCCTTGACGGCTGATCTGGCCACCGCTGTCTCACGCGTGCGCACATTGAAGCCGGATGCCGTCTTCATCGCCATGCCGTGGTCTGACCGCGAGACGATCGAGCGCGTGGTCGACGCCTTCATGAATGTCCCCGTCGCCATTCATCTGGCGCCCGAGCAGATCATGGATCGGTTCGAGAACCCGCGCATTGCCAAAATTGGACCCCTGACAAGCCTCCAGCTGACAAGGCCTGCACTGAACTTTGCCGAGGTGCTTCTGAAGCGTGTCTTTGATGTGGTCGTGGCTTCACTGATGCTGCTTGCCAGCCTGCCAGCCTTCGCGGTCATCGCAGCGCTTATCAAGATTGAGACGGGCGGTCCGGTCTTTTTCATGCAGCGGCGCTTTGGCTTCAATCAGGTGCCCTTCCGCATCTACAAGTTCCGCTCCATGACAACGGCTGACGATGGCGATGTCGTGGTGCAGGCGAGCGCAGGCGATGCGCGGATCACGCGCATCGGCGCCTTCCTGCGCCGCACCAATCTTGATGAGCTGCCACAGCTTCTCAATGTCATCTCCGGCCGGATGTCGCTGGTGGGCCCACGCCCGCACGCTCTGGCGCATGACCACGAGTATGAGCAGAAAATTGCGCTTTACGCCCGTCGCCACAATGTGAAGCCGGGAATCACTGGCTGGGCGCAGGTGCACGGCCTGCGGGGTGCCACCGACACCGATGACAAGATGGCCAAGCGCGTGGCTTTCGATCACTGGTATATCGACAACTGGTCGTTCTGGCTGGATGTGATGATATTGCTGCGCACGCTGTTCAGCGCCAAGGCTTTTCGCAACGCGCTCTGAGCCTTTGCTCTGCCTTGAGTATTTGCTCTGCCTTTCTTGCGGAGCGCTCATCCTCTGGCGCACTATCGGCGCTGGCGGATGAGCGATAGCTTCCCCATCAAAGGGGAGCCAGCACATGAACCAGATCGATCTGAAGAACCGCGTTGCCGTTGTCACAGGTGGCGCCCAGGGCATCGGGCTTGCCGTCAGCCAGCGCTTTGCCGCCAGCGGCGCCAAGGTGGAGATCTGGGACCTTGATTCCAGCCTGGCCGAAGCAGCAGCCAAAGAGATTGGCGGCGACACCCATGGCATTGGCCTTGATGTGACCGACCCCGAGGCGGTGGACCGTGCCGCCAAGGCACTCGAAAAACGCCTTGGACGAATCGATATCCTGGTGACGAGTGCCGGCATTGCCGGTCCGAACATGAAGACCTGGGAATACCCGCTGGAGGAATGGTCCCGCATCATGCGCATCAACCTCGACGGCACGATGCATTGCTGCCGGTCGGTGATCCCCGGCATGCTGGAACGCAACTATGGGCGGCTTGTGCTGATTGCCTCGGTGGCGGGCAAGGAGGGCAATCCGAATGCCTCGGCCTATTCGGCATCAAAAGCTGCAGTCATCGCGCTGACCAAGTCGCTGGGCAAGGAGCTCGCCGGTCAGGACATCGCGGTGAACTGCGTGACGCCAGCCGCCGCGCGCACCCGCATCTTCGACCAGATGAAGCCGGAGTTCGTCGAATTCATGCTGTCGAAAATCCCGCGCGGCCGCTTCGTCGAAACCGACGAAATCGCCGCGATGATCGCGTTTCTCGCTTCAAAGGAAAACAGCTTCACGACCGCTGGCGTGTTTGACCTGTCGGGCGGTCGGGCGACGTATTGAGCGAAGGTCGGCGCTAGCCAGCTTGGGCTCAGATCAGCCCCAGACGCTCGCCACTGGTGGGATCAAACAGGTGCAGGCGCTCGGGCGCGACCGTGATCCACAGCTTGCGGGTCTCGGTCGAGATGTCGCCGGTGGCGGCCTGCATCACGAAGGCATGGCCCGCCACCTCACCGTGGAACAGCTGAGTGGCTCCCAGTTCTTCGACGAAATCGATCCCAAAAGCGATGGAACCTGCCGCCCCTTCCGCCGTGATCTCGATGTCCTCGGGGCGCATGCCGAGTTCGATGTCGCGACCTACAGGCAGCCCCTCGCGCATGTCCTTGACGGCGAGAATGGCCTCGCCCAGCGCCACCACGCCCGAGCCATCGGCCTTGGCCGGCAGCAGGTTCATGGGCGGCGAGCCAATGAAGGTGGCCACGAATTTCGAGGCTGGCTTGCGATAGACCTCCGATGGCGGGCCGATCTGCTCGATGCGGCCGCCATTCATCACCACCAGCTTGTCCGACAGCGTCATCGCCTCGACCTGGTCATGGGTGACATAGAGCGCCGTGACGCCAAGCGCGCGCTGGAGCTTCTTGATCTCGACGCGCATCTGCACGCGCAGCTTGGCATCGAGGTTGGACAGCGGCTCGTCAAACAGGAAGACCTGCGGCTTGCGCACGATGGCGCGCCCCATCGCGACACGCTGGCGCTGGCCACCCGAGAGCTGGCGCGGGCGACGCTGCAGAAAGGGCTCGATGGCCAGAATGCGGGCGGCTTCCGCGACACGCGCGGCAATCTCGTCCTTCGGCGTGCCACGGTTCTTCAGGCCATAGGCCATGTTGTCGTAGACGCTCATGTGGGGATAGAGCGCGTAATTCTGGAACACCATGGCGATGTCGCGCTCGGACGGCTCAACCTCGTTGACGACGCGACCGCCGATCTTCACCTCGCCGGACGAGATGGTCTCCAGCCCCGCCACCATGCGCAACAGCGTGGACTTGCCGCAGCCGGACGGGCCGACCAGCACGCAGAAACCGCCATCGGGAATGTCGATCGACACGCCCTTCACAGCCTCGACATTGCCGGGATAGACTTTTTTGACGTTGGTGATCGTGACTTCAGCCATTTGAAAGCTCCGGCATATGAATGGGCCTGACGAGCTTTTTGGGCAGTCGGCAATCGGAAGTCGGCAATCGGAAGCGAGACGCGGGACAAAGCCGGCTCAAAAACAGGCGCGCCGCTTCGCGACTGCCGACTGCCGATTGCCGACTGCCCACCTTCACTTCTCCTGATCCACAAGACCGCGCACGAAGAGGCGCTGCATCAGCACCACCACCAGCACGGGCGGCAGCATGGCGAGAACGGCGGTGGCCATGGCCAGCTGCCATTCGGTCAGCGCATCAGCTGTCACGATCATCTTCTTGATGCCGATGACGATGGTCTGCATCGAGTCCTTGGTGGTGATGAGCAGCGGCCAGAGATACTGGTTCCAGCCATAGATGAACTGGATGACGAACAGCGCCGCAATCGTCGTGATCGAGAGCGGCAGCACCGTGTCGACAAAAAAACGAAACGGCCCTGCCCCGTCGATGCGCGAGGCTTCCAGCAGCTCGTCGGGAATGGTCATGAAGAACTGGCGAAAAAGCAAGGTGCCGGTGGCGGACGCGATCAGCGGCACGGCCAGGCCTTGATAGGTGTCGAGAAAGCCCACATCCGAGACGACCTTGAAGGTCGGGAAAATGCGCACCTCGACCGGCAGCATCAGCGTGACGAAGATCAGCCAGAATGCCGCCATGCGGAACGGAAAGCGGTAATAGACAACCGCATAGGCCGAGAGGATGGAGATGAAGATCTTTCCCCCGGCGATCGCCATGGCCATGATGAATGAGTTGAGCAGCATGTGCCAGACCGGCTCGCGCGTGGTGCCCGAGGTGCCGATGAACAGCGTGCGATAATAGTTCTCGAGGAAATGCGGGCCAGGATAAAGCGGCATCTGGCCGTTGATGATGGTGGCGGCATCCCAGGTCGAGGCGACGAAGGTCAGATAGACCGGAAAGGCCACGATCAGCACGCCGATTGTCAGCACGAAATAGGCGATACGGTCCCCGAAGGTGCGATTCTCGACCATCAGCAGGCGGCTTTCACGGGTGTG
>JAYWHQ010000300.1:0-3284 GCA_043777655.1 Allobosea sp.
CGCGCCCGCCACTGTGACAGCCGCATCGGCCCCGCGCGGCGGCACGGCCTCGAGGCCCTTCTCGCGGTAGCTGGCAATGGTCGCCTTCGCACCTGCTGGTCCGCAGGCCTCGATGGCATGGACCTTGCCGCCTGGCTCGTGCACCAGCCAGAATCCATCGCCGCCAATGGCGTTCATGTGGGGATAGACCACGGCAATGGTCGCGGCCATCGCCACCATGGCCTCGATGGCATTGCCACCTTCAGCCAGCACGGCGCGCCCAGCTTCAGAAGCCAGATGATGCGGCGCTGCCACGGCAGCGGACGGGAAGACAGGGGATTCAAGCATGATGAAGGCGGCCTGCTGGTTTTGGCGAAATCAAGAAATTGGCGAAATCAAAAGCGAGGCGCAATAAGTTGCACGAAGTGCCATGGTCCGCTAGGCGTTGTCAGCAACCGGCCTTGCCCAAAAAGGCATATCCCGCAACCCGCTGCGACGAGACCAGAACAACCATGGCGACGGCACAGACCAACTGGAAGAACCTCGGCACCATCGTCTCGCTGGCCATTCTGGTTGGCACCGAAGTGCTGGGCGTGGCGCTGGCTGCCGGATGGGCGCTGGGTGGCATTTTCGATCTGGGCCAGACCATCACCATTGCCATGATGGTGCTGTTTGCCGGGCTCGGCGTGTTCGGCATGGTGGCCTTTATCCGGAATGCCATTGCGGTCGAACCCATCAAAGGCTGATCTGCCTCTGGTCGGGAGGCCATTGCCTCCCTAAGTTGTTTCCCAAGCCGACGCCAACGGAGCGTCCGGCACCACGGGAGAGACCACATGACCACCAAATTCACACGCCGCACGGCCCTCATTGGTGGCGCTGCCATCGGCGCTTCACTGTCCATGCCTGCCCTGGCCCAGGCCAAATCGCGCCTCACAATCGTCACCGGCGGCACAGGCGGTGTTTTTTATCCTTATGGTGGCGGCCTCGCCAAAATCCTGAGCGAGAAGGTCGCCAACACGCAGGCCACGGCGCAGGTCACCGGTGGCTCGGTCGACAATTGCAAGCTCGTCCATTCCGGTGAAGCAGACATCGGCTTCACGACGCTCGATTCCGCCTATGACGCCATGACCGGCACCGGCGCCTATGCCAAGGATGGCAAGCAGGACGTGCAGGTTCTGGCCGTGCTCTATGATTCATTCCTTCACGTCGTTGCCGCACAGGGCGCGGGCGTCACCAACATTGCCAGCCTCAAAGGCAAGCGCGTCTCGGTGGGTTCGGCCGGGTCCTCCACGGAGTCGATTGCCGACCGTGTGCTCGAGGCCGGTGGCCTGGCCCCGATGAAGGACATCACCCGCGACAATCTCTCGGTGGCTGAATCTGTCGGCGCCCTGAAGGACGGCAAAGTTGCGGCCTTCTTCTGGATTGGCGGCATCCCGACCGCAGCCGTGCGCGATCTCGCCACCTCCGGCCAGCCCGCGCTGACCTTCCTGCCCACCGGCGATGAGCTGGCCAAAATGGAAAAGCAGTTTCCCGGCCTCTACCGTCCGTTCAACCTGCCAGCAGGTGCCTATGCTGGCGTGACCAGCGCTGTGGCAGGCCTCGGCGTCGCCAATGTGCTGGTCGTCAGCAGCAAGATGAAGGCTGATGTCGTCACAGGCGTGCTCAACGGCATTTTCGGCAACCTCGAAGAGGTGCAGAAAATCCACCCCGAGGCGCGCCGCCTGACTGTGCAAGGTGCCGCCGCCAAAACAGCGGTGCCGTTGCACCCGGCGGCAGCCGCCTTCTACAAGTCCAAGGGCGCTTGATGGGCTGATGCCATGTCCGGCCGATGAAGCCTTGGCCTGACTGGCAAGTCCGCAATTCATCTGTTGTTTGAAAGCCCGGGCGGTTCACCCCCCGGGCTTTTTCATTTACACCCTTTGCAACGGCAGCCTGCCAGAGAGCAGTCACCGTTCGCGACACAAGGGGGAATGCCATGGCCACGCAGACACAATCAGGCGACAAGATCGCTTTGAGCGCTGAAGAGCTCGAGCGCCTTTCGTCAGATTCAGAAGGCGGCCCGGCGCAGCGCGCCACGGGCTGGTTTGGCTGGTTCACCAGCATCATCGCCTTCGGAATTTCGGCCTATGCGCTCTACTGGACGCAGTTTGCGGTCAACACCACGGTCTATCGTTCCAGCTTTCTGGCGATCACGCTGGCGCTGATCTTCTGGCTTTATCCGCTGGTGCGTGGCGGCGAGAAGGCTGAGCCGCGCCGCGCGACCATCGAGGAGTGGCTGACAGCGCTTGCTGCGATTGGCCTGCTGTTCTTCGTCGTCGTGCAAGGCAACATCCTGCAGCGCGGCACCTTTGCCAGCGGCATCGCTGTTGTGACGGGCCTCGCCTTCGCGACCTACCCGTTGGTCACCGCAAGCCGCTGGCTGTCGCAGAGCCGCATCTTTGACTGGGTGCTGGCGCTGCTTGCGCTGTTCACGGCCTGGTATCTCGCGGAGCACGCCGAGGCGATCAAGACGCGCGCCACGCGCCCCACGGCGGATGACCTCGTGCTGGGCTCGATCCTGATCCTCTTCGTGCTGGAAGGCACACGCCGCACGGTGGGGTGGATCCTGCCTGCCGTCACGATGATCTTCCTGGCCTATTGCTATTTCGGCCCATCCATTCCCGAGCCGTTCGACCATCGCGGCTTTTCGCTGAACCGCATCATCGGCCAGAACTATCTGACGCTGGAAGGCATCTTCTCCACGCCGATGGATGTGGCCGCCACCTTCATCATTCTGTTCACGATCTATGGCGCGGTGCTGGACCGGGGCGGTGCCGGCCGCTTCTTCATCGACTGGGCTTTTGCGCTCTTCGGCAAGAAGCCATCGCCATCTGCACCGGGGCGCGCCGTGGTCGCCTCGGGCTTTCTGCTGGGAACGGTCTCCGGCTCGGGCGTCGCCACAACGGTCACCGTCGCCTCGCTCGCCTGGCCCATGCTGAAAAAATCCGGATACCCCCCGAATGTCGCGGGCGGCTTGCTGTCAGCGGCAGGCATTGGCGCGACACTCTCGCCGCCGACGCTGGGCGCTGCCGCCTTCATCATCGCCGAATATCTCGATGTGGATTATCTGACGATCCTGATCTACGCGACGATCCCGACCATCCTCTACTACCTGTCCTGCTGGCTGATGACGGAGGCGGATTCGCGCCGCCTCGGCATCCTGCCGGTCAAGACCTCGAATGACTCGCTCTGGGCGCTCACCAAGGATCAGGGCTACCATTTCCTCTCGCTGGGTGCGATCGCACTGTTCCTGGTGCTGGGCTACA
>JAYWHQ010000301.1:0-11415 GCA_043777655.1 Allobosea sp.
GCTGCTGTTGCTCAACGGCACCTCTGCCACAACGGGTCGGCGCATCATCACATCCCATCTGAAACCGGTCTACTCTGACCCACCTCCCCTGCTTCCGCCTGAGATTGCGCGGGCCCAGGCACACATGCGACAGGACGCAGGTCAGACCCAGCGCTTCCACGAAACGCCGCCGACGCGGCGGCTGTTCCCGGATGCCTACGATCTTTACGACATGGTCTCGACCGCCTTTCAGCGCCGCGCCAGGGCGGGAGATGACGGGCTCGAGGGCAAGGACAGTTGCCGTCAGCTGAATCCCGGCGTCACCATGCCGCCGATCAGCGGCGACATCTGGGATGTGAACCTTGCAACCGCGACGAGCAACAGCGCCCGCTTCCCGATTGTCTCCCCAGCAGGCACCATTTCCTGCCGCAGCACGGGGTTTGGCTATTTTTCGAGCCCCAGCGACACGATCGACCGTATTATCGATGGCGGCTATTTCGAGAATTTCGGCGCAACCACCTCACTCGATCTGGCGGTTGCGCTCCAGAAGAAAGGCCTCAGGCCCGTTGTCCTGCTGATCACCAACGAGCCCATGTCAGATCGGGATGCCAGCGTGCTCGTGCGTGGCCACGACCGCGCGCCTGGCATTCCCGATGCAGCTGATACAGTGACGGCGCCCTGGCTGACCACCACGTTCAGCGGCCTTGCCGAAACACGGAATGCGCGTGGCACCGATCAGGTGACCAAGCTGCTTTCTGTGGTCAATCCCGACCGCAGGAGCGCTGGCCTGTGGCACATCGGCCTTTATCGGGAAGACATGGTCGGCGGGGCTGCTAAAAGCGTCTCGATGAGCTGGTGGCTGTCCAAACCGGTGCAGGAATACATCGACGACCAGTTGCCGCTGGCCATTGGCATCGAACCGCGGGATGCCGTCCGCCCCCATCGGGGCCGGTCGCGCAATGCGCAGCAACTGAGGGATCTCTGCACGGATCTGATGCAGGCCATTCCATGCCGGGCCGTCATGTCGGAGGCGGCCATCCCCGATCTTCCGCTTTTCGGACGCTCCTCACCCTGACAGTGATGCGCCTCCATTCACCCCCCGCCAGCGCCCATAGCGCCAGGGCTTGAACCAGCGCGCGTCGGGCGGCAGCTCTTCGCAGACGAGGTCGATGCCGCTTGTGCCCCAGCCGTTGCAACGGCAGATGCGGGCCACGCCGATCCAGCCGCCGCGCCAGAGGCCAAAGCGCTGGATGGCTTCGTCAGTGTAATCCGAACAGCTGGGCCAGTGGCGGCACTGGCGCCCCACCAGCATGGACAGGCTGAGCTGGTAGCCGCGAATGAGCACATGGGCGCCCTTGCGCGGCGCCAGTGCAAAAAGGCGTGACAAACTGGCATTTGCCGCGCTTTCCTCTTCGCCGTTCCGTCTGGGGAGACGTTCCATGATTCGCTTGCCTGCAACTGCTTCAACGTCACGCGGCTTTCTCTATGCCGCATCGGCGCTGTGCTTGTCAGCCTGCCTTTGGGCAGGCGCAACTGAGGCGCGCGAGCGGCGCGACGTGCTGCTCTGGCTGCAGCCCAATGCAATCGATTTTGCCAAGGAGCTGGGCAACCCGCCAGCTGCCGGATCGCCTGCGCAGAAGGCTGATCTTGACGCTGTTGTTGCTGCCACCAGGGCACGCACGCCCGCCCGCGAGGCAGCAGCGAAGGAGGATGGCCGCCAGACGCTGGTGCGCTTCCTCGAAGGCATGGAGATCGACATCTCGAAAAAGCAGACCTCAGAGGCGCGCGCCCTGTTCAAGCAGGCGAATGCCGAGCTTGAAACCATGGTCCATGTTTTCAAGCTGCAATCGGAGCGCCGCCGCCCCTATCTTGCCGAGAAGAAGCTGGTGAAGCCCTGCCCCGGCAACATGCCGCGCACCTCGTCATTCCCTTCGACGCACGCGGCCACCGGCACATTGTTTGCCGCCCTGCTGACCGAAGCTGCGCCGGAGCTGAAGGCGAAGAATGAGGCGCGTGCCCTCAGTTATGGCGAGAGCCGCATGGTTTGCGGGTTCCACTACCTGACGGACACACAGGCCGGCGCCAAGGTCGGCGAGCTGGTGGCCAAGGCGTTGTTGGCCGACAAGGCGTTCAAGGCCCGCTTTGACGAAACCCGCAAGGAAATCCGCAGCGCGCTCGGGCTTTGAGGCCTCAGGGCAGCAGCACTTTCACCAGAATGGCCAGCGCGGTGAAGATGAGCGCGAAGTTGGTCAGCATCATGCCGACCACGCGCCCCGAGCTCTTGCCGGCGCTGCCCGCCAGCCCGATCGCATGTGCCGTGCGCCCAGCAAGCAGCAGCAGGCCACACAGGTGCACCAGCAGCACTGGCAGGCCAAGCGCCGCCATGCTGACAAGGCCCACCAGCACGAAAGGCACATTCTCGGCATAGTTGGCATGAACCCGGATACGCAGGGCCAGCGTGCGGTCATTGCCATCGCCGATGCCGATCAGCTTGCTCCGGCGCATCACGATGACGCGGGCTTGCAGGATGAGAAGGCCCAGCATCGAGAGGGCGACATAAAAACCGGCGGCGGCCAATGGCTGA
Organism: Allobosea sp.; assembly: GCA_043777655.1. Lineage (GTDB taxonomy): Bacteria > Pseudomonadota > Alphaproteobacteria > Rhizobiales > Beijerinckiaceae > Allobosea. Next base: position 2,564 of record JAYWHQ010000301.1, read on the forward strand.
GAAAGGACAGGGATCATTCAGCGGCCTCCAGCCGGGTTCTGCGCGCAGCCTCGATCTGACTGACGGCATCGACAACAGCGTCGAACACCAGCAAGGTCGAGGCATGCCGTGCCTTGTAGTCGCGCACTGGCAGCAGAACTTCAAGATCGGCCCATTTGCCAGCTGGCGCAGGACCATTGTCTTTCAGCATGGCGCGCACCTGCTCACGCACAGCACGCAGTTCTGCCGATGTCGAACCGACAACATGCGCGCCCATCACCGAGCAGGAGGCCTGGCCCAAAGCGCAGGCCTTCACATCCTGTCCGAAGGCGCTGACCACATCGCCTTGCATGCTGAGATCGATCGTCACGGTCGAGCCGCAAAGCCGCGAATGAGCCTTGGCCGTCGCATCGGGGGCGACCAGCCGCTCCAGATGCGGAATGTTGGCCGCCAGCTGGAGAATGCGCTTGTTGTAGACGTCATCGAGCATCAGGCTTCTCACACGTCTCTCGGAGCGGACAACGCGCATACATAATCCTTTTCAGAGCAAAGCGGGAGGGCCCTGAGCGTCGCATATCCCGCCTTGGCGATGCTGTGACGGCTGTCCGCGCGTTACCGAGACCAAATGCCGCGCCGGTGGTCCATTCTCCGACCGGACGCGTAGTTTTCGCAACACAACATGAGAGGCTCCACATGAACGAAGTGGTTAAGTCCTTGTCCGTCGAGCGGGTTCTGGGCCCGTCTGCCGACAAGTTTTCGCATCAAGACGTCAGCCGCGAAGAAGCGGAAGCCGCGGTCCGGACCCTGCTGATGTGGGCCGGTGACGACCCCGCGCGTGAGGGCCTGCAAGACACGCCGCGCCGTGTCGCCAAGGCCTATCGCGAGCTCTTCAAGGGTTATGAGGAAGATGCCGAAGACATTCTGGACCGCGTGTTCGAGGAGGTCGAGGGCTATAACGACATGGTGCTGGTGCGCGATATTCCCTTCGCATCGCATTGCGAGCACCACATGGTGCCCTTCGTCGGCAAGGCGCATATCGGTTATTACCCGGCCAAGGGCGTCGTCGGCCTGTCCAAGCTAGCCCGTGTTGTCGATGTCTATGCCCGCCGCTTGCAGACACAGGAAACAATGACCGCGCAGATCGCGCGGGTGATCGACAAGGTTCTGAAGCCACGCGGCGTGGCGGTGCTGGTCGAGGACGAGCACATGTGCATGTCGATGCGCGGCGTGCAGAAGCAGGGCTCATCGACATTGACCACGCAATATACCGGTCTGTTCAGCGATCCGGCCGAGCAGGTCAAGTTCTTCACGATGGTGAAATCGAGCAGGCTCTGAGACCTGACGCAGACCCATTGGCGGGCAGCCTGGAAATTCGCTAGGAAAGGCGCGGCGCAAGTCGCGCCTTTTTATTGTGCCGCATGCTTTCGCCGGAGCTTCAGCCTTGTCCCGTTTTCCCGTTGCAGCCAGCAAGGCTGCCCTTGAAGAGGGGCAGGTGCTTGCGCCGAAATTCGATGCTGCAGGTCTCGTCACCTGCGTCACCACCGATGCCGCCAGCGGCGATCTCCTGATGGTCGCCCACATGAACGCCGAGGCGCTGGCGCGGACGATCTCGACAGGCGAGGCCTGGTACTGGTCGCGCTCGCGCCAGGCGCTCTGGCACAAGGGCGACACGTCGGGCCAGATCCAGAACGTGATCGAGATGCGCATCGATTGCGATCAGGATGCGATCTGGCTGAAGGTAGCGGTCGCTGGCGATGGCGGTTGCTGCCATACCGGGCGCCGCTCCTGCTTCTACCGCATCCAGAAGACCGGCGAAGGAGAAGCCGTGCTAACCCCATTGCGGCAGGCGGATTGAGAACTGGCGCGCCCGCGCGATCTGCCGCAAACTTCCCGAGCCCCTTGCCTGTATTGGACGCCCTGCCCATGCCGACCGACATCGAGATTGCCCGTGAAGCGAAGCTGCTGCCCATCAGCACCATTGCCGGAAAGGCCGACATTCCCGATGCGGCGCTGCACCCCTATGGCAAGTTCATCGCCAAGGTCGACACCAGCGCCATTCCCGGCCTTGCGGACAAGCCCGACGGCAAGCTGATCCTCGTCACCGCCATCAACCCGACGCCGGCGGGCGAGGGCAAGACCACGACCACGGTTGGCCTGGGCGATGGCCTGAACCGGATTGGTCGCAAAACGATGATCGCGCTGCGCGAGCCCTCGCTTGGCCCCTGTTTTGGCGTGAAGGGTGGTGCGGCTGGCGGCGGCCATGCGCAGATCGTGCCGATGGAGCAGATCAACCTGCATTTCACCGGCGATTTCCACGCCATCACCAGCGCCCACAATCTGCTGGCGGCGATGGTCGACAACCACATCCACTGGGGCAATGCGCTGGCATTCGACACGCGCCGCGTCGTCTGGCGCCGTGTGATGGACATGAATGACCGGGCACTGCGCCAGATCAACTCGTCGCTGGGCGGCCCCTCCAACGGCTTCCCGCGTGAGGACGGGTTCGACATCACGGTGGCCTCCGAGGTGATGGCGATCTTCTGCCTTGCCACCGATATGGCTGATCTGGAGGCGCGGCTCGGGCGCATCATCGTCGGCTATACCCGCAAAAAAACGCCGATCCGAGCGATTGATCTGAAGGCACCAGGTGCCATGAGCGTGCTGCTCAAGGACGCGCTGATGCCCAACCTCGTGCAGACGCTGGAGGGCAGCCCGGCGTTGATCCATGGTGGCCCCTTCGCCAACATCGCCCATGGCTGCAACTCGGTGATCGCGACGCGCACCGCGCTGAAACTGGCCGATTATGTCGTGACCGAAGCTGGCTTCGGTGCTGACCTGGGTGCGGAGAAGTTTTTCAACATCAAGTGTCGCAAGGCAGGACTGAAACCGGCTGCCGTCGTCATCGTCGCCACCGTCCGCGCGCTCAAGATGCATGGCGGCGTCGCAAAAGACGCGCTGGCGACTGAGAACCTCGAAGCACTGAAAGCAGGCCTCGCCAATCTGGGGCGCCATGTGCAGAACATCGCCAAATTCGGCGTGCCCGCCATTGTCGCCATCAACAATTTTACCTCGGATACGCCCGCCGAGCACGCTTTGATCGCGGCCTACTGCAAGGGTGAACTTGGCACCGAAGCCGTGATTTGCCGCCACTGGGCCGAGGGCGGCAAGGGCACGGAAGAGCTGGCACAGAAAGTGGCCACGCTGGCCGACAGCGGCAAAGCCAGCTTCGCGCCGCTCTATCCCGATGCCATGCCGCTGAGGGCAAAGCTCGAGACAGTCGCCCGCGAGATCTATGGTGCGGCGGGCCTGACCATGGATGCGAAGGTCGAGGCGCGCTTTGCCGAGCTGGAAGCGGCAGGCTTCGGCCACCTACCGGTTTGCGTCGCCAAGACGCAATATTCATTTTCGGCTGACCCGACTTTGCGCGGCGCGCCATCCGGTCATTTCGTGCCGGTGCGCGAGCTGCGCTTGTCAGCCGGTGCCGGCTTTGTCGTGGCAATCTGCGGGGACATCATGACGATGCCCGGCCTGCCGCGCTCTCCATCAGCCGAGCGCATCCATATCGACGCACAGGGTCGTGTCGAGGGGCTGTTCTGAGGCGCAGCCTACCGAAGCACAGCTTACCTGTGCATCCGGGCGCCCTGATTTTCCAGATGCTTGCTCCAGCGCGAGAGCGCAAAGCAGATCAGCCAGTAGATCGAGCCTGAGAAGACATACGCCTCCATGTTCATGCCCACCCAGTTCGGGTCAGCGATCGAGGCCTGCGCCACACCCAGAAGATCAAGGATCGAGACGACGAGCACCAGCGTGGTGTTCTTGATGAGCGCAATGAACTCGTTGGTCATGGCCGGCAGCGAGATGCGCAAAGCCTGCGGCAGCACGATCAGCCCGGTCGTCTTCCAGTAGCTCAAGCCCAGCGCGGTCGCGGCTTCCGCCTGGCCCTTGGGCAGCGCCTGCAAGCCGCCCCGGATGGCCTCCGCCATATAGGCGGCAATGACGAAGCCCAGCCCGATGATGGCGCGCGCCAGCCGGTCGACGCCCACGCCAGACGGCATGATGAGCGGCAGCAGCAAGGATGCCAGAAAGATCACGGCAATGATCGGCACGCCGCGCCAGAACTCGATGAACACCACCGACAGCGTGCGGATCAGCGGCAGCTGCGACTGGCGCCCCAGCGCAAACAGGATGCCGAGCGGAATGGCGATCAGGCTGGCATAGACCGAGATGAAGATGGTGAGCATCAGCCCACCCCAATCCCGCGTCTCGACTGGCTTCAGGCCAAAACCGCCGGCCAGCAGCCAGATGCCGAGCACAGGCACGATCACCAGCACCGACAAACCCAGGCGCAACTTGAACCGTGCAGGGGCCAGAAGAATGGCCGCCACACCCGCCAATGCAATCAGCCCGGCAAGATTGGCCCGCCAGCGCTCATCCACCGGATAAAGCCCATACATGAACTGCCCGAAGCGGGCGCGCACAAAGACCCAGCAGGCGCCGGGCGCCGTGCAGTCAGTGCGCGTCGTGCCAGTCCAGTTCGCATCGATGATGGCCCAGCGCAGGATCGGCCAGCCGGCCCAGACGATCAGCAGACCGATGGCGAGCGAGACCGCAGCCGTCACCGGGGTGCCGAAGAGGCGCATGCGCCAGCGCGACAAGGCACTGGAGCGTGCGGGTGCGCGCACCATGTCGAGGGCCACAGCGCTCATCGTGTCACCAGTGCCGTCTTGGCGTTGTACCAGTTCATGAAGCCGGAAACCGCGAGCCCTATGACAAGATAGACCGCCAGCGTCATGGCAATGATCTCGATGGCCTGCCCGGTGTTGTTCAACGCTGAACCCATGAACAGGCTGACAATGTCAGGATAGGCAATCGCCGCGCCGAAGGACGAGTTTTTCAGAACGTTGAGATATTGGCTGGTCATGGGCGGCACCATGACGCGCATCGCCTGCGGCACCACCACGAGCCGCAAGGTCCGCGTCTGGCGCAGACCCAGCGCCGATGCCGCCTCGATCTGGCCCTTGGGCACTGCCATGATGCCGCCACGCACGATCTCGGCCACGAAACCAGCCGTGTAGGTGACGAGCGCCGCCAGCAGCGCCACAAATTCAGGGATGATGACAAAGCCACCGCGATAGTTGAAACCGCGCAAAGCTGGCACTTCCCAGCTGGTCGAGAGGCTGGCCAGCGTGAACAGGACAATTGGCACAAGCCCGCAAAGCACGAGGCCGATCAGAAACACCGGCGAGTCCTGACCCGTGGCCGCCTTGCGCGCCCGGCCCCAGCGGGTGACGCCCCATTGCAGAGCACAGGCGACAAGGATGCCAAGCCACACCCATTTGAACACCGCGCCCTGCTCGGGCGTTGGCACGGTCAGGCCGCGGTTGTTGAGGAAGGCGACGCCAAAAAAACCGATGCTGTCACGCGGACCGGGCAATGTCGCGAGCACGCCGAAATACCAGAACAGCACGAAGAACAGGAGCGGGATGTTGCGGACAAACTCGATATAGCCGCCCGCCAACGCCGACAGCAGCCAGATTTTCGACAGTCGCGCGATGCCGATGGCAAAGCCGAGAAGTGTCGCGAGCACCATGGCGATGAACGACACGAAGATGGTGTTGACCACGCCCGTCCAGAACAGCGACATGATCGTGCCCGACGGCTCATAGCCATTCAGGACGAAGGGGACATCGATGCCCGAGGTGCGGCCGAGGAAATCAAAGCCGGACGCAATGCCGGCCTTGACCATGTTTTCCGACGCGTTGCGGATGAAATAGACCAGCAGCCCGACAATGCCGACCAGCGCGCCCACCTGATACAGGATGTCGCGCACACGCTTGTCGTTCAGAAGGGCGGCAATGCTGGTCATGAGGCGTGCGGGTTTCCGGAGGATGCGTCATCAGACAACGCCCGCCCCGCGATGGCGGTGACGGACGCTGCTGTTGGCAAGGCCGGGAGAGGACCTTGCGAAAATGGGCCCGCGCCTGATGCCGTTGAACGGCTCAGGCGCGAGGCCGGTCTCACTGGAACGGCGGGGTGAAGAGCAGGCCGCCCTTGGTCCAGAGCGCGTTCTGGCCACGCTCCAGCTTCAGGGTCGAGCCCATGCCAACCGTGCGCTCGAAGCTCTCGCCATAATTCCCGACCTGCTTGATGGCGTTGTACATCCAGTCATTCGGCAGGCCGAGCATGGCGCCGAAATTGCCTTCGACACCCAGCAGACGGCGCACTTCTGCGCTCTTGGAGTTCGCCTTCATGTCATCGACATTCTTGGAGGTGATGCCCAGTTCCTCGGCCGCAATCGTGCCGTTGAGCACCCAGCGCACCACGGTCTGCCAGCGGTCATCACCCCAGCGCGTCACCGGACCCTGCGGATCATTCGAGATCGGCGTGGTCAGGATCATGTGGTCATCAGGCGCCTTCAGCTTGGCGCGCTGGCCAGCGAGAGCGCCGACACCGGCAGTGTAGGCATCGCAGCGGCCCGAGTCATAGGCGGCAATGGCATCATCGTTCTTCTGGAAGTTGGTGATGGTGAGCTTCATGTTCCGCTCGCGGAACCAGTCCACCACGTTCTTCTCTTCGGTCGAGCCGGCAGCCACGCAGATCGAGGCGCCATCAAGGTCCTTGGCGGCCTTCGCATTGGCCTTCTTGCGCACCACGAAGGTCTGGCCTTCATAGAAGTTGATGCCTTGGAAATGAATGCCCAGCGAGGCATTGCGCGAATAGGTGATGGTCGAGTTGCGCGCCAGCAGATCGACCTGGCCCGATTGCAGGATCGGCCAGCGCTGTTGCACGGAAGTTGGCGTGAACTTCACCTTGCCAGCATCGCCCAGAACGGCGGCGGCCAGCGACTTGCAGAAATCGACATCAAGGCCGGTCCACTCGCCCTTGTCATTGGCGAAGGAAAAGCCCGGCAGGCCCAGATGCACGCCACACTCGATGTGGCGGCGTGTCTTGATGCCGTCCAGCGTCGGGCTGGGTGAAAGCGTCTGCGCCTGTGCTGCCGTGCCCAGCACGGTTGCGGCTGTCAAAACGCCGAATAAAGCTGTCTTGTTCTTCATGTTGAGCCTCCTTCGCTGCGGACTCCCCCGCGCTCCGTGCGAGATTGGCACGGCTTGCTGCCAAGACGCCAGAGCCATTCCAGCATGATGCAGATGTTGCATCGGATGGCGCGGCTTGGCCTTCAGAAAGCGATCTGCACTTTCATCGCACGCGCACGGTCGCCCGCCAGCTCGAAGGCCTCGATCGCACGCTCCATCGGCAAGGTCGCCGTCAGCAGCGGCGACAGGTCAATGCGGCCGGAGCCGATCAGGTCGACAGCCTGCGCAAACTCCTCGTGGAAGCGGAAGGTGCCGCGCAGCTGGAATTCCTTGGCCACCAGCGTGTTGATCGGCAAGGTGAAGGTGCCGCCCAGACCGACCTGGACGATCACAGCACCGGGCCTCAGCACATCGAAGGCACCAACCAGCGCATGCTGGTTGCCAGACGCCTCGAACAGCACATCGAAATGGCCCTTTTCCGCGCTGTAGGGCGTCATCACCGCAGGGTTCGACATCACGTTGACCGCCCGCGTCGCGCCAAGCTTCAGCATGGTGGCGAGCGGCGCATCGACAACATCGGTCGTCACGATCTCGGAGGCACCTGCCGCGCGCGCAGCCACGACGCACAGGGCACCGATGGGCCCGGAACCTGTGACCAGCACCTTCTTGCCCAGAAGCGGCCCGGCCTGTTTGGCCGCATGCAGGCACACCGCCAGCGGCTCGGCAAAAGCGGCCTCGGCGGCACCGACATGATCGGCCACTTTCACAGCCTGATGCTCGGTCACCACCAGCTGCTCGCGGAAGCCACCCTGCACATGCGGGAAGCGCATGGCGCTGCCGAAAAAGCGCATATCCAGACAATGCTGCTGCGCGCCCGTCTGGCAATAGCGGCACTGGCCGCAAGGGCGGCTGGGGTTCACGGCCACCCGGTCGCCCGGCTTCACGCGTGTGACCTCGGCCCCCACCGCCTCGACACGGCCTGCAATCTCATGGCCCAGAACCATCGGCTCGCGCAGGCGGATCGTGCCGAAACCGCCATGCTGGTAATAGTGCAGATCAGAACCACAGATGCCGCCTGCCTCGATGCGAACCCGCACATCTGTTGCGCCCAGCGCCGGAGTTTCGACGGTCTCGACCCTGAGGTCACGCTCGGCATGAATCACGACAGCACGCATGGTCTTGGCTCTCCGCAGGTTGGGCTTCACGGCGCAAACGTTACACCAAACTCTTGCCATGGCCCGGCGGATCAATGACAAGCAGCATGATGATGGTGCGCTGCTCCATCTGTGACTCAAACCTTCCATCGGAGCAAACCCATGGCCCAAAATCATGTCGCATGACCTGTTCGATCTGTCCGGGCGCGTGGCCCTCATCACAGGCTCGGGCCAGGGCATCGGCCTCGCGATGGCAGAGGGTCTGGCGGAGGCTGGCGCCCATGTCGTGCTGAACGGGCGCGACGCGGCGAAGCTGGACGACGCCGCCAGGCGCCTGGCAGACGCCGGACACAAGGTCAGCACGGCAGCTTTTGACGTGACCGACCAGGAAGCGGTCGTCACCGCCATCGACAGGATCGAGGCCGAGACCGGCGGGATCAACATTCTCATCAACAATGCCGGCATGCAGAAACGCGCGCCCTTCATCGAGTTTCCAGCAGCCGACTGGCACCAGATGATCGCGACCAACCTGCACTCGGTGTTCTATGTCACCCAAGCCGTAGGGCGGCACATGGTCAAGCGCGGACGCGGCAAGATCGTCAACATCGGCTCGGTCATGTCCGAGCTCGGCCGCCCGACCATCGTGCCCTATACGGCCACCAAGGGCGCGGTCAGGATGATGACG
>JAYWHQ010000302.1:0-3217 GCA_043777655.1 Allobosea sp.
GGCGTCACATAGGTGGCACGGCCTTCGCCGCGCAAGACCGCAGCCAGTGCACCGGGTTCGGCAATCGAAAACACGACAATGATTAGCCCGGCATCACGCGCCAGTGCAAAAGCGGCCGTATCCATCACCTTGAGGTCCTTCGTGATGGCTTCGGCATGAGTCAGCCGCTCATAGCGAGTCGCAGTCGGGTCTTTCTTGGGGTCAGCGGTATAGACGCCGTCGACCTGTGTCGCCTTGAGCAGTTGCTCGCAGTTCAGCTCGGCTGCGCGCAGGGCCGCGCCTGTGTCAGTGGTGAAATACGGATTGCCGGTGCCGCCACCGAGGATCACGACCTTGCCATGCGCAAGATGGTCGAGCGCACGACGGCGGGCATAGCTCTCGCAAAGCGAGGGCATGGCGACCGCACTCATGGCGCGTGCCGGTGCGCCGGCGATCTCGATGGCGTGCTCGAGCGCCAGCGCATTCATTACCGTGCCGAGCATGCCGATGGAGTCCGCGCTTGTGCGATCAAGACCTTTGTCGAGGCCCTGCACGCCGCGGAAGAAATTGCCGCCACCCACAACAATGGCGATCTCGACGCCTTCCTTGGCGGCGTGGGAAATGTCGCCTGCCAGCGCCGTCAGCGTCTTGCCATCAAGGCCAGAGCCGGCTTGTCCCGCAAGGGCTTCACCGGAAAGTTTCACCAATACGCGCTTGGGTCTCATGTCCGTGTTCTCCTGCTGTCGGGTACGCCCGGCACGCCGAATCGTCGCGACTGTATCTGCATATAAAAAAGGCCGCGACGGGCGCGGCCTTTTTTTCGTTTGATATGAGCCAGCTCAGCTCTGCGTGCCGGCAACGGCGGCCACTTCGGCAGCGAAATCGGTCTCTTCCTTCTCGATGCCCTCGCCGAGCGCGAAGCGCACAAAGCCAGTGATCTTGATGGTGCCGCCAACCTTGGCTTCGGAGTCCTTCAGGGCCTGCGAAACAGACTTGCCGCCATCATGGATGTAGGCCTGCTCCAGCAGGCAGTATTCCTTGGCATAGCTCTTCATGCCGCTCTCGACGATCTTCTCGAGCACATGGGCGGGCTTGCCGGCATTCTTGTCGGCCAGAATGGCCTTTTCGCGCTCCAGCGTGGCGGGATCGACCGAGACCAGATCCAGACCCACCGGGTTGGTGGCGGCGATGTGCATGGCCAGCTGGCGGCCAAGAGCTGTCAGCTCATCCGTCTTGCCGGGCGATTCAATGGCGACCAGCACGCCGATCTTGCCAAGGCCGTCCGCGACCTGGCCATGAACATACTGGCCCACCACGCCCTGCGAGACCTTGAGCGAGGCGACACGGCGCAGCGTCATGTTCTCGCCGATGGTGGCGATGGCGTTCGAGATGGCTTCAGCAACGGTGGCGCCGCCGGGATAGTGATGGCCCAGCACAGCCTCGACATCGCCGCCCTTTTCGAGCGCGACGCGGGCAATGGTCGAGGCCAACGACTGGAATTCGAGGTTGCGCGAGACGAAATCGGTCTCGGAGTTCAGCTCGCTGACGACGCCTTCATGACCCTGAACGATCAGCGCCACGAGACCTTCAGCCGCAATACGGCCAGCTTTCTTGGCGGCCTTCGAGAGGCCCTTCTTGCGCAGCCAGTCAATCGCGGCTTCGATGTCGCCGCCGGTCTCGGTCAGCGCGTTCTTGCAGTCCATCATGCCGGCACCTGTGGTGTCGCGCAGTTCTTTAACCAGTGCGGCGGTGATCGTTGCCATGGGTCTCGGGTCCTTCGGTCTTCGGCGCTGGCGCCAGGCCGCAATCGCGGGGGCAGGCAGCACGCAGGGTCGCGGGGGAAACATACCAGTGACGCCGCCAATCATGAGAGACAGGCGGCGCCCCGGCAAATCTAGTCACGCATCAGGCTGACAGCCTGACGACAGGCGCGCTCACGCGTCGTTGAGCATGCGGGCCTGAGCCACCCAGCCGTCGCGCTCGATGCGGCCTCCGAGCTTCAGCTTGGCATCGACACTGGCGACATCGGCCGGCGTCATCGCCATCAGCTGCCAATAGTGGAAGACGCCACCATCGTTGAGCTTCTGGACCATTTCCGGGCCAATGCCGGTAAGCTTGGACAGATCATCCGGTGCGCCGCGCGGGCTGGTCAGCAGCTCGAACGGGGCATCCGGAATCGTCTCGGTCACGTCGACCAGCGTCGACTCGACCGGAAGCTCCTCGGCCATCGGAGCAACTGATGCACCCGGATCGATGCTGCCGCCACCCTGAGCGCGCGAGATGCCGTCAAGAGCCGCGCGGGCGATCAGGTCGCAATACAGCGCGATGGCACGGCCCGCGTCATCATTGGCCGGCACCGGGAAGGTGATGCCATCAGGGTTGCTGTTGGAGTCGATGATGGCAGCGACCGGAATGTTGAGGCGCTGGGCCTCCTGGATGGCCAGCTGCTCCTTGTTGGTGTCGATCACGAAGATCATGTCCGGCGTGCCGCCCATGTCCTTGATGCCACCAAGCGCCTTTTCGAGCTTCTCGCGCTCACGCGACAGCATCAGGCGCTCTTTCTTGGTCAGGCCGGTGACGCTGCCACCCGCGAGCAGTTCGTCAACCTTGCGCAGGCGCTGGATCGAGCCTGAAATGGTCTTCCAGTTGGTGAGCATGCCACCCAGCCAACGGCTGTTGACGTAATACTGGGCCGAACGCCTGGCAGCGTCCGCAATCGAATCCTGCGCCTGGCGCTTGGTGCCGACGAAGAGCACGCGACCGCCACGGGCAACCGTGTCGCTGACAGCCTGCAAGGCGCGATGCAGCATCGGCACCGACTGGGCGAGATCGAGAATGTGGATGTTGTTGCGGGTGCCGAAGATGTAGGGCGACATTTTCGGGTTCCAGCGATGCGACTGGTGACCAAAATGCGCGCCAGCTTCGAGCAATTGACGCATGGAAAAATCGGGCAGTGCCATGTTCTTGTCCTTCCGGTTGAGCCTCTGGGGTGCGAATGAGCCGGACATAAGCTGCCTGGTCACCGGAACACCGCGCCAGAACGGCACGGAGGTGCTCCCCATGTGGAATGCGCTGGGCGTTACACCCGTTGGCGCCAAAGCGCAACCTTGGTGGTCAGCCGCGGCCTGCTATTTCAGCCTCCGGTCGAAAAAGCGCACCATCTCCTCCAGGACCGGCGCGCGATCCCTCAGCCGGACCGAGAGCGCCAGCAAGATGCCTGCATGATCGAGCCCGGGAT
>JAYWHQ010000303.1:0-3267 GCA_043777655.1 Allobosea sp.
CCAATCGAGTTCATGGCGATGGCGAGTGTCGAATGCGCCTCATGGCTGATCGAGCCGAAGGACATGGCACCGGTCGCAAAACGCTTGACGATGTCCTTGGCACTCTCGACCTTATCGAGCGCAATCGGCGCGCGGCCAAGCGCTGCCGCATCCTTGATCTCAAACAGGCCGCGCACATTCGAAAGCTTGTTGTTCTGGTCATTCACCAGCGCCGCATAGGCCTTGTACTTGTCCTGCGCATTGGCGCTGCCGGACGGGCTGCGCACGGCATGTTGCAACAGTGCGATGTTTTCCGGGGTCCAGGCATGGTCCTCGCCGCGCAGGCGATAGGCATATTCGCCACCCACATCGAGCGAGGTCGCATAGACCGGCGAGGAGCCGAACGCGTCACGGTGACGGCGCACGGTCTCTTCGGCGATCTCGGTCAGGCCCACGCCTTCGATGGCAGAGGAAGTCCCGTAGAAATACTTCGACGTCACTTCAGCCTTGAGGCCGATGGCATCGAAAATCTGCGCGCCGCAATAGCTCTGGTAGGTCGAGATGCCCATCTTGGACATGACCTTGAGCAGGCCCTTGCCGACCGACTTGATGTAGCGCTTGACCACTTCCTTGCGGTCGACCTCTGGCGGGAACTCGCCCGCCTCAAAAGCCGCTTCCATGCTCTCGAATGCGAGATAGGGGTTGATGGCTTCGGCACCATAGCCGGCCAGGCAGGCGAAATGGTGGATTTCGCGCGGCTCGCCCGTCTCGACCACGAGGCCGACCGAGGTGCGCTGGCCACGCCGGATCAGGTGATGGTGGACGGCCGCCGTCGCCAGCAGTGCCGGGATCGGGATACGGTCCGGCCCAACCATGCGGTCAGACAGGATGATGATGTTGTAGCCGCCATGAACAGCGGCCTCCGCCCGCTCGCAGAGACGCTGCAGCGCACCTTCCATGCCGCCCGCCCCCTCGCGGGAGGGATAGGTCATGTCGATGGTCTTGGTGTCGAACCGGTCCTCGTGATGGCCGATGCAGCGGATCTTTTCGAGATCCTCATTGGTCAGGATGGGCTGACGCACCTCCAGCCGCTTGCGGCGCGAAGTGCCTTCCAGATCAAGGATGTTCGGGCGTGGCCCGATGAAGGAGAGCAGGCTCATCACCAGCTCTTCGCGGATCGGATCAATCGGCGGGTTGGTCACCTGCGCAAAGCATTGCTTGAAATAGGTGTAGAGCAGCTTGGACTTCGACGAGAGTGCCGAGATCGGCGTGTCCGTGCCCATCGAGCCGACGGCTTCCTGACCGGTCACAGCCATCGGTGCCATCAGGATGCGGACATCTTCCTGCGTGTAGCCAAAGGCCTGCTGGCGGTCCAGCAATGCGACATCGGTGCGTGAGGCGCGTGCCTCGACCGGGGGCAAGTCTTCCAGCACGATCTGCGTGCGCTTCAGCCACTCCTGATAGGGGTTGGCGCTGCACAGGCTGGCCTTGATCTCGTCATCGGCGATGATGCGCCCCTCGACCAGATCAATCAGCAGCATCTTGCCGGGCTGAAGACGCCACTTTTCGATGATGCGCTCTTCGGGGATGGGCAGCACGCCGAACTCGGAAGCCAGCACCACCAACCCGTCATCGGTGACGAGATAGCGCGCGGGGCGCAGGCCGTTGCGATCCAGCGTCGCGCCGATCTGGCGGCCATCGGTGAAGGCAATGGCGGCAGGGCCATCCCATGGCTCCATCAGGGCCGCGTGATATTCATAGAACGCGCGACGTTCCTCGCTCATCAGCGGGTTGCCGGCCCAGGCCTCGGGCACCAGCATCATCATCGCATGGGCCAGGCTGTAGCCGCCTTGCCGCAGAAACTCGAGCGCGTTGTCGAAGCAGGCCGTGTCTGACTGACCCTCATAGGAAATTGGCCAGAGCTTGGAAATGTCGGAACCGAACAACTCGGAATCAACGCTGGCCTGCCGGGCCGCCATCCAGTTGACGTTGCCGCGCAGCGTGTTGATTTCGCCATTATGCGCCACCATCCGGTAGGGATGGGCAAGGCGCCAGGACGGGAAGGTGTTGGTGGCGAAGCGTTGGTGGACGAGTGCGAGCGCGCTCTCGAAGCGCGGGTCCTTCAGATCCTTGTAATAACCGTCCAGCTGCTCGACCAGCACCATCCCCTTGTAGACGATGGTGCGGCACGACATCGAGACCGGATAATACTGCGCGGTGGCCCGGTCCTGCCGCTTGTAGATCTTGTTCGAGACCGACTTGCGCAGCACGAAAAGCTTGCGCTCGAAGTCATCTTCATCCGTCACGCCGGGGCCACGACCGACGAAGAGCTGACGCTGCACCGGCTCGGTGGCCTTCACAGCCTCACCGAGATCGGAATTGTCTACAGGCACATCGCGCCAGCCCAGAAACACCTGACCTTCTTCAGCAACTGTCTGCTCGACGATCTCCTCGCAGAGCGCGCGCATGGCCGTGTCCTGCGGCATGAAGAAATGCCCGACGGCGTATTGGCCGGGCTCCGGCAGGAACAGGCCCTGCTTGGCGCATTCGGCCAGAAAGAACTTGTGCGGAATCTGCACCAGAATGCCACAACCATCGCCCAGCTTCGGATCGGCACCGACGGCGCCGCGATGATCGAGATTGCGCAGGATCTGAAGGCCTTGGGCAACAATCGAATGCGACTTGCCATTCTTCATGTCGGCGATGAAGCCAACGCCGCAGGCATCATGCTCGCGGGACGGGTCATACATGCCCTGCGCCGCCGGCATTGCCGGATCAACCACAGGCGGGAAGCGCTCCGGAATCGGAGCGTGGTTTTGACCGTTGCGCATCTTGTCAGCCTGCATCTTGTCCGCCATCACCAATGCCCTTGCCTGTCATGTCTTCCGCGCAGGTCTTGCCTGGCGGACAGCCGTTCCGTCTGGTGGCGAGGCTCTCACCGGCGCACCTTGCCGTCAGTCTGGGAGGGCATGCGCCCGGCTCTTGCCCGACGCCCGCGTTCTCCGCTGGCGCCGTCAGGGTCTCAGAAACCCTTACGCGCCGGTCACGTCCGCAGTTTTGCGGGCCGTCTGTTTCTGGTCAGCTTTTGAATTTGTCGTCATGCCAACCTCCACTTTGCCGCGCGACGCTGCGTTGCGTCAAATCTGCTCGAAAAAGGACAGCTACACTGTCCTAACTTGACGCGAATTTGACAGAATTGCCGTAGGGAGGCAAGACCGCCAGAACAGGCAACTGCGACATATTATTGCTAATTTTGATCTGTTTGAGTAATTTATAGAAATTATGAAA